>JAAYUF010000049.1 GCA_012517815.1 Clostridiales bacterium | reverse complement strand
GGTTTATACTTTCCTGGGCATTACGGTGGGGGAGATCGTCACCTGCCTGACGCTGTCGGTGGGCTGCACCATCATCCTGCGCGAGGGCACGGATTTCATCCTCTCGCGGCTGAGGCGACGCCGGCCCGCCATCCTGCAGCTGCTGCTGATCGGGCTTTTTTTATGGACCTACGGGCTGGTGCTCTTTTACCGGGAGCTGACCAGCATGCCGGATCTCGTGCTCAGCTACCTGACGCTGGGGCTGTGCTCCAGCGGGCTTTCGGTAACGGTGACCTGCCTTGCGCAGATGGAGCGCGAGATGGCCGAGGTGGCCGAGTACCGCCTGCAAAACCATATGCGCGGCTACGACCGCGTCCGCGCCGTGCAAACGGAGCTGGCCATCCTGTTGGGGCAGCTGGCGGCGCTGTTGCTGCTGGCGATCCTCTGCCTGCCGGCGGGGCTCACCTGGGCCAGGCTGGATGTGGCGGCGCTCATCGGCAGCTTCCGGCCGCTGATGGTCGTCCCTCCGCTGCTTTTGCTGGTGGGCGCCATCGTGAGCGTGCTGCATTTTCCCATGAACAACCGCCACTTTGAGAAGCTGCGCCGCTTCCTGACCCTGCGCGGGGAGGACAACCCCGCCCTCAGGAAGCAGCTGGACGAGGTGGTCGTCGCCAAGCATAAAAACCGTTTCGGCATCAAGATCATCATCACGCTGCTCCGTCCGCTGTACTACCACCGGGTGCTGGGCCGCGAAAACGCCTGCGGCTACGAGGACGGCACCCTGGTGCTGGTGTGCAACCACGGCGAGCTGTACGGCCCGGTGGTCACAAACCTGTACGTCCCCGTCAGCTTCCGGCCCTGGGCCATCAGCAGCATGATGGAGAAGGACGTGATCGACCGCTACATCTACGAGAACACCGCGCTGCGCCAGACATGGCTGCCGGATTGCCTCAAGATGCCGATCACCCGGCTGTTTTGCCCCCTGTTCCTGTGGCTGTTCAACAGCCTGGAGGCGATCCCCGTGTACCGCGGCAACCCGCGCAGGCTCATCCGCACCTTCCGCCTAACGGTGGAGGCGATGCAGGCGGGCGACAACATTCTGGTGTTTCCCGAGCGCGGCGACGCGGAAGCGCCCGGGCAAAAAGGCTACGTATCCGAAGGCGTGGGCGATCTCTACACAGGGTTTGCCATGATCGCCCCAATGCTTTACGCGAAAACCCATAAGCGGGCCGTGTTTTTGCCCATCTACGCCAGCAAGCAGCTGCGCACGCTCACCTTCGGCGAAGGCGTCGTCTATGATCCCGACGCGCCGGCCGTCGAGGAAAAGCTGCGCATCGTCCACACCCTGCAAAGCCGGATGGATGCGATGTACGCCCTGGAGCGCGTCGAAACCGGACGCCGCGACCGCCAGCGCCTTGCCCAGCTGCAAGGCCGGCGGGGTTTTCTGCGCCGCCGCGAGCGCGAGGAGCTGTCCGCGCTGCAGCGGACCGTGCAGATAGCCCCGGGAGACGGCGCGCCGCCGGCAAATCAGCCGGACGGCCGCCGTCCTTCGGAATGGAAAGCTACGGATGAACCGTCGCCCCGGCCCGTCGATGGCGGCATGCAGGCCGCCACGCCGGAGCCGTAACCGCCGGCGAGGGTGGCTTGCGCGCTTGCCGTTCCGGTATTTTCGCCTGGGGGGGCCGCGAAGCCTTGGGCGGGCCACCCCGTCGGCCTACGGGCCGCGCCGCCGGGGCCGGCGGCAGGCAAGGGTTGCGCCCCGCGCGCGATGTGCCGCCGACCGTGGCGCGGTTGAGCCTGCGAAAGCCCGCCCCGCGCGCGTCGGCGGCCGTTTACCTTCCGCAAGCCTTGAACCGCGGCGCGGGCGCGTTTCGTTTTCGCGTTGGATACCGGCAACCGCGGCGGCTTGGCGCCCCGGGCGCGGGCGCCGCGGCTTGCCCGGATGCGGATTTCGTGTTATCATGGGCTTCTGTGGCCGGATATCCAAGAAGGAGGCATTCCTTTCATGACCTTTGATACCGTGGAACTGGACCGCGACCTGCGCAGGCGTCCAAAGGCGCGTGGCCTGGACGGGTTCAAGTGGCTGACGCTGGCCGCGCTGGTCGCGTTTTCCCTGTATATGTTCCTGTGGGAGTTCGCCAACGTCAACAGCGATCTGTACAAGCACGCCGTGATCGCCAGCGAGTTTGATTTTACCGATTTGCACAGCATCACCAGCCGGCTGGCCTATCCGCTGTGGCACCTGTGCGTCGCGGCGCTTTTCCAGCTGGGCGTGCCGCTCGGCTGGGCGGCCGCCCTCCTGTGCGCGCTGTGCAAGGGGCTCGCCTTCCTGCTGGTGCGCCGCTACCTGTTCGTGATGACCCGCAACCCGCTGAGCAACGCGGCGCTGGCCCTTCTCGCCCTGCTTTTGATGCTGGTAACCCCCATCCGGCTGCTGCTGGTCAACGAAGGCGCGATCTACCGCGGCGTCGGCTCGCCCACCGTGTGGCACAACCCCACGCAGCTGGCGGTGCTGGTAACGGCGATGCTGTGCGTGCCCTATACGGCGCACTGCTGGTACGCCTTTGAGCGGATGCTCCCCGAGCGCGGCCCCAAAACCATGCTGCCTTGGCGCAAGGTGATCGCGCTGGCCGCGCTGCTGATGCTCAACCTTTCCAGCAAACCGACCTTCCTGCAGGCGCTGCTGCCCGCCGCCGCCCTGTTCTTCCTGATCCAGTGGATCCGCCACCCGAAAAACAGCCGCTACTTCGCGCAGATCATCCTCGCGTTTCTGCCGGCCGCAGCCTATTTTCTGCTCCAGTACCTGTATTACACGGGCGTCGTGGTGCCCTATACCAGCGGGGTGGAATTCGGCCTGTCGCTGGAAACCGTGTGGCTCGCCATTCGGAACATGCTGCTGATGGCGGCGTTCCCGCTGTTTGCGCTGGTCTGCTGCCGCAAGCGCGGCATCCTCAGGGATCGGATGCTGCTCCTCTCCCTGCTGATGGCGGGGTTCAGCATGGTGGAAGCGATGTGCCTGCGGGAAACGGGCGTGCGCGTGAACCACGGCAATTTCAACTGGGCCAGCATGAGTTCCGCCTTCTTCCTGTGGGTGACGGTGCTGCCCCACTACCTGGATTCCATCGGCGACTTCCGGGCGTGGCAGGCGCGCCTGCAGGCGGCCGACGTGGAAGGCACGCTTGACTCGGCGGCGCTGCGCAAGGAGCGCGCGGCGCTTTCGCGCCGGTCGCTGTGCTACTTTGTGAGCTTCGTGCTGCTCGTCTGGCATGTGTACTCGAGCCTGTACTACCCCTACTACCTGCTGACGACCGGCAACGTGTTCTGATCCGGCCGCGGCCGCCGCGCGGGGATACGGCGCGCAACGCGCCGCCGGACCGCGCGGGACCGCTGCCGGGCGCGGTGCCGCCCGCCTTCCGTCTCTCCGGGCGGTTCGCTCGTTTGGCAGTCATGCTAGGCCGTCAGGCTAGGCCGTCAGGCTAGGCCGTCAGGCTAGGCCGTCAGGCTTGGCCGTCAGGCTAGGCCGTCAGGCTTGGCCGTCAGGCTAGGCCGTCAGGCTTGGACATCAGGCTTGGACATCAGGCTTGGGCGCTTCCGGTCCGTCTCGTCGGCGCGCAGGCATTGCCGTGACCCGTGCCGGAGAAATCTCTCCCGCCCGCCGGATCGGCGAACGCCACACAAGCGGGCGCGGCCTGCCCGGCGGATTGCCTGCGCCTCGCTTTCGGCTTGGCAAAACGTGCCGCACGGCGCGCGCTCGCCTGAAGCGCCTTCCATCTGCTTACGGCTACATGCAAACGGCCGCAGGCCGCACGCTTCCCCCGGCGCCGTTGACCCGGCTGCGCCGCAGCGGAATGTGCTTCAACGTGAAACCCTTGGGAGTTTAGGGCGGAGCCCCAAACCCTTATGCCGATGCATCTTACCAAAGCGAGCGAACCGCCCGAAGGGCGATGTGGCGAGCGGCACGGC
>JAAYUF010000048.1 GCA_012517815.1 Clostridiales bacterium | reverse complement strand
CGCCGCCGGCGGCGCAACGCGACGCGCCACACGGCGCGAGCGCCTTCCTTTCTTTACATCGGGCCGAATTTATGCTAGCATATCAATCAAACGGATCCCTTGCCAGAACCCGCGCCCCGCCCCTTGCCCATGCGAAAACAGGGAGGCTGCCGGATGAAACGTAGCACCGCCCGTCGGCTGACGTTGCCGCTGCTTGCGCTGACCATCGCCGCGTCGGCTGTTTTTGTGCGCCATCTGCCGCTTTTGCAGGAAACCCCCTTCGCGTGGACGCGTGCCTGGCAGACGCCTTCCGCGGTGGCCGTCGCGGCGGACGGCAGCATGGCCGTGGTGGAGAACAGCAAGCGGATGGTCAGCGTGACCGACCCGCAGGGCAGGCTGCGCGCCTGCATCCGCGGCGGCTCCTATGATACCGATTCGTTCTACTACGCCGAGCATGTGGCGACCGACGGCGAGAGCGTGGTGATCGCCGAGGTGCGCCACGCCCAAAACAGTACCTTTGTGCAGGGCGAACGCCTCCTGCGCTACGATATGGACGGCAACAGGCTGGAAGTGCTCTATGCCGTGGAATACGAGCGGCAGGAACAGCCGCGCCAGCTGGGGCGCATCCGCAGCGTGAAGCTCGGGCACGGCCGGATCAGCTTCGCCTGGGCGAACGGAATGACGGCCGGCGCGTCGGTCTGCGAAAACGGGGCAGCGCGCGAACTCTTCGCGGTTACCCTGACGGGGGACGATGTGCTGCGCGCGGCCTTCGAACCCGCGACCGGTACGCTGGGCTTCACCACCAAAAAGGGCGGCCTGGGCATGGCGCAAGACGGCGGATCAATCCGCTGGCTGGCCTACGGAGACGGGCAGCGCGTCCCCTGGAGCGTGGACGTGACGCCCGGCGGTCAGTTGCTGGTCAGCGAGCTGGTGGGCGGCAGCGTGGAAGCGGTAACGGGGGAGACCGTGACGCCGCTCTGGCAGGGCGGGCTGGTGTACGAGCTGAGCGCCGCGGAAGGCGGCGTGGCCTTTACGGATGGCGCGGCCGTGTATACGCCGGGCGCGGAGGACGGGGCACCGGTCGCTTCCGCCTCGCTGGCACTCTCGCCCTGGTACGCGTTGCAGCTTACGCTCACCTGGCTGTCGGCGGCGTATCTGCTGATCGTCACGCTGTGGCTGCTGTGGGGGCTGTTTGGCGTGCTGCGCGCGCGCCCCGCGACCGAAGCCCGGCGGCGGATGCTGATCGTGGCCGCCAGCGTGCTGGGGACGGCCGTCGTGCTGATGGCGTTCCTGTTCTCGTTCCTGCAGGGGCAGATGCAGCGGCAGTCGCTTGCCAACCTGTCCCGGCTGGCGGAATCCATCTCCGCCACCTCCGCCGAAACCGTCGGGCCCCGGCTGTCGCGCATCACGAGCCTTTCGGACTACAGGGGCGAGGATTACGGGGCGGTGCGCGCCTACCTGGACGCTTTCTGCGACGCGAGCTACCGTAACGGCGACAATCTGTACTACATCCTCTACCGCTTTGACGATACGACGCTGTGGGGCGTGATGGACTACGAAAACACCACCGGCACGCGCTACCCCTACTGCCCGCTGGAGGGGACGCTCTACGGCGAGGTAATCGCCACGGGCCGGAGCGTGCAGGTGGAAGGGGAAGCCAACATCTACGGCATGTGGAGCTACGCGGTCGCGCCTATTTACGGCGAAACGGGCGAAACCGTCGGGCTGGTGGAGATCGGCGCCAACCAGTATGGCGAGGTGGTCGCGCGCCGCACGCTGATCCGCGAGGCGCTGCTGGGGGTGCTGGTGGCGCTGATGATGGCGATGCTGCTGGCCAATGAAATCACGGCGTTCCGGGATGAGCGCGCGAGGCTTCGCGCGCAAAGGGCGCGGGGCGACGCGGGAGTCGCGCTGGGGTTTGTGCGGCCGGTGCTGTTTTTGGTGTTCCTTGCGGATAACATGGACGCGGCCTTCCTGCCGCAGCTTTCCGCCGCGCTGGGCGCGCGCTGGGCGGGCTTCCTGGGCGAGGGGCTGGCGTCCGCGCTGCCGATGGCCGCGCAGCTGTTCATGATCGGCGTTTCCGCCCTGCTGGCGGGCCGCCTGCTGGACCGCCGCCGGCCGCGCGCCGTGCTGGCCGGCGGGTTCCTGTTGCAGGGCGCGGGCGTGCTGATGTCCGTTGCCGCGGTGCTCACCCAATCCTACTGGGCGCTGGCGCTGGGCAAGGCGAT
>JAAYUF010000047.1 GCA_012517815.1 Clostridiales bacterium | reverse complement strand
GGGCACCGAAGGTTTCCAAAGGGCGAGCGGAAAGCCCTTTGGTGCGCCCAAAGGCGCATCCCCCTGCCCGCGCCGCACAGGCGCTAACTACCAGCATCTCAGCTGCAAAGGGCCCCGAAGGTTTCCAAAGGGCGAGCGGAAAGCCCTTTGGTGCGCCCGCAGGCGCATCCCCCCCCGCGCCGTGCAGGCGCAAAAAAGAAAAAGCCCCCTGCAAGGGCACCCCGAAGGTCCAAAGGGCGAGCGGAAAGCCCTTTGAACCGCCAACCGGCGCAGGAAAACGGTTGCCGACCGGCCCGCTTTGGGGTATACTGGTATCAATCGCAGGGAGGTGTGTCGATGCCTGATGCACTGTTGGAAAAAAAGAGCCAGAACCCGCTGTACCGGCAACTGATGCGTCGCCTGAAAAACGACATCGCCGCCGGCGCGTACCCCGCGGGCGGCCGCATCCCCAGCGAGCAGGTGCTGTGCGAAACCTACGGCGTCAGCCGCGTCACCGTGCGCAAGGCGATGCTGGATCTGGTGCAGGAGGGCCTGCTGGTGCGCCGGCAGGGCAAGGGCACGTTTGTGGCGGACGTGCGGCTCAAGCGTGATCTGGCGCACATCACCAGCTTTACGGACGCCTGCGCGGCCACGGGGCGGCGCGCTTCCACCCGCCTGATCGAGCTGAAGCGGGAACCCGCCCGCCCGGAGGATGTGGAGCGCCTGGCCGTCGCCGAGGGCGGCGAGGTGATCCAGCTGTGCCGCCTGCGCCTGAGCGACGAGGAGCCCGTGATGCTGGAGTACAACCGCTTCCCCGCCGCGTATGGTTTTTTGGAGAAGGAATCGCTCTCCGGTTCGCTGTACGATCTGCTGCGCGCCCACGGGCTGATGCCCAGCCGCGCCATCCACGACATCTCCCTGGGCCACGCGACCCCCGCGGTGGCCCGCCACCTGCTGACCGCCCCCGGCGAAGCCCTGCTGCTGCTGGATGAAACGGTGTTCGATCAGCAGGACCGTCCCCTGCACACCAGCCGCCAGTGGATTCGCGGGGACCGGTTTACCTTCCGCATCTGACGCCGGCCGCGGGGTTTGCGCCTCCGCGCGCGCCGGGGGTTTTCCCTTCCCGCCCGGCGGGCGATCAAGGCCCGGCGCGGGCGGCTTTGCTCCCCCGACAACCGACGGTACCCAACAGACCCATCATAGAAAGAAGAGATATCCACTGGAAAATTCAAAATTCGCCCTGTTTGTCGATCTGGAGAACTGCGGCGCGAAGGTAGCCACGCTGCTGAGCGTCCTGGAAAAGGTGAAGATTCGCGGCGACATCCTGCTGGGCAAGGTGTACGGCTATACCGACCAGTACAGCGACTTAAAGGAGGTGCTGCTGAGCAACACCTTTACCGTTGTGCCAAGCCTCCGCTGGGGCATCAGCCAGAAGAACAACGCCGATATCCTGCTGGTAATCGACGCGCTGGAGGTGGCCTACACCAACCCGCTGATCAACAGCTTCTGCATCGTTTCGGGCGACAGCGACTACACCCCGCTGGTCGGGCGGCTGAAAAGCATGGGCAAGTTTGTGCTGGGCATCAGCCGCAGCGAGGCCGCCAGCAGCATTTTCATCAACGCCTGCAACGAGTTTCAGTTTCTGGAAAACGTCGGCGTGCGCACCCGCAAGCCCGAGGATAAGAAGAAGACCGCCGCCGCCGACAAGGAGCCGCTGGACGAGCAGGAGCTCAACAAGCTCATCGAAAACATTCTGGACGAGCAGATCGATCAGGACGAGATTTACGCCAGCGAGCTCAAGGGGATTCTTTTGCGCCTGCGCCCGGATTTCAACGAGCGCGCCTTCGGCTGCGCCACGTTCCTGAAACTTCTGGACAAGCTCGCGCACAAGTACGGCAACCTGCGCATCCGCAACGACAACTTCAACGTCATGGTGTCCCTGGGCCAGCCCGCCAAGGACGCCGCCGCCCCGCAGCTCACCAAGGAGAACTGGAAGGACGTGTTCCGCGGCCAGCTCCAGCGCTACAAGGACGACGGGTTTGACCGCATCAACCCCAGCATTCTCAAGGCGGACATTCAGGTGGCCTACCCGGATTTTTCCGAACGGGCGCTGGGCTTCAAGCGCTTCAGCGACGTGCTCAAGGCGCTGGAAAAGGATAAGTTGCTGGAAGTGGAAATGGACGAGCAGAAGACGATGCTGATCAAAGTCCCGTGACGGCGCTGGCGCGCCTTTGGGAAGGGGACGCGGCGCCGGCGCGCCTTTGGGAAGGGGACTGAGGTCCCCCTCCCAACCTCCCCCTATGGGGGGACGGGGAGAGGCGGCAGGCATGGGGTGGGGCGCTTGGGGGCGCTTTTTCACTTGAATCGGCAAGGAGGGTTCTCCCATGGCGAATGATTTTGCCCGCGTCGCCGCCGCGAGCGTGCGCGTGCACCTGGGCGACGTGGAGGCGAACCGGCGGGAGATTGTTGCCCGCATGCGGGAGTTGGAGGCGCAGGGCGTGCAGGTGGCGGTGTTCCCGGAGCTGTGCGTTACCGGCTACACGCTGGGCGATCTGCTTTTACACGAGCCCGTGCAGCGCGCGGCGTTCGCCGCCATGAAGGAGATCGCCGCTCAGACGGGCGACATGGCCGTCATCGTGGGGTTGCCCATCAACCAGCGCAGCCGGCTTTTCAACTGCGCGGCCGTGTTGCAGGGCGGCCGCGTGCGCGGGCTGGTGCCCAAAACCTACCTGCCCAACGGCAACGAGTTTTACGAAACCCGCTGGTTTGTCAGCGGCACGCAGGCGGAGCCGGCGTTTGAGCAGGACGGCGTGCATTGCCCCCTCGCGCCCGATCTGCTGTTTGATTTCGGGGATTTCTCCTTCGCCGTGGAAATCTGCGAGGATCTGTGGACGCCCATCCCGCCCAGCAGCCAGTACGCCGTGGACGGCGCGGATGTGATCGTGAACCCCAGCGCCAGCAACGCGCTGGTGAGCAAGCACGCTTACCGCCGGGAGCTGTTGCGCCAGCAGAGCGGCCGCCTGTACGCCGGCTATGCCTACGCGTGCGCGTGCTTTGGCGAAAGCACCAGCGACCTGGTGTTTTGCGGCTACACCGGCGTGTTTGAGAACGGCAAGGCGCTGGCCGAGGGCAGGCGCTTTACCCTGACGGGCGACGCGGCCGTCGCGGATATCGACGTGCAGCGCCTGCGCTACCAGCGCCAGCGCAACGGCAGCTTTCACCAGATGGAGCGCCGCGAAGCCCCGATGAAGCTGGTGCCCCTGCCGGTTTCCGGCGTGGCGCAAAAACAGCCGCTGCTAAGGCCCATCGCGCCCCTGCCCTTTGTGCCGGGAGGCGCGGAGATGGAGGAACATCTGGAGGAGATCGTGCGCATCCAGTGCACGGGGCTGATGACGCGGCTGACCGCCATCGGCTGCCGAAACATCGTCATCGGCGTGTCCGGCGGGCTGGACAGCACGCTGGCGCTGCTGGTGGGCGTGCGCGCGATGGACGGGCTGGGCCTGCCCCGCGCGGGGGTGCACGCCATCACCATGCCGGGCATGGGCACGGGCAAACGCACCAAATCCAACGCCGACCGGCTGATGGAGGTGCTGGGCGTCAGCGCACTTGAAATCGGCATTGAAAAGGCCGTGCGCCAGCATTTTGTCGATATCGGGCAGGATGAAGCCATCCACGACGTCACCTACGAAAACAGCCAGGCGCGCGAGCGCACGCAGATTTTGATGGACTACGCCAACAAGGTGAACGGCATCGTGCTGGGCACCGGCGATATGAGCGAGGCGGCGCTGGGCTTTTCCACCTACAACGGCGACCACATGAGCATGTACAACGTCAACTGCTCCGTGCCCAAGACGCTGGTGAAAAGCCTGGTGCGCTACCTGAGCGAGCACGACTTTGACGGCGCGGTGCGCGACGTGTGCCGCGATGTGATCGACACCCCCATCAGCCCCGAGCTGCTCCCCGCCGACAAGGGGGAACTGACCCAGCGCACCGAGGATATTCTGGGCGATTACGCCCTGCATGACTTTTTCCTCTACCACATGCTGGACAGCGGCAGCGGCCCGGAGCGCCTGAAAGCCTTCGCCTTACAGGCGTTTGACGGCGTATACGACGAGGCGAAGATCGACGCGCAGCTGGATACTTTCCTGCGGCGGTTCTTCCAGCAGCAGTTCAAGCGCAACTGCGTGCCCGACGGCCCCAAGGTGGGCAGCATCAGCCTGTCCCCGCGCGGCGACCTGCGCATGCCTTCGGACATGAGCGGCGCGCTCTGGCGCGACGCGCTGAAGTGAACGGGAGCCATCCGCATAGCGCGCTGAAGTGAGCGGAAACCATCCGTGCAACGCGCTGAAATGTACGCAAGCCATCCGCGTGGCGCGCTGACGCGAACGGAAACCATCCGTGCAACGCGCTGAAATGAACGCAAGCCATCCG
>JAAYUF010000046.1 GCA_012517815.1 Clostridiales bacterium | reverse complement strand
GATCGAGGTGTTTTTGATGCTCATTCAGCCCTTGCTTATCACCTTGTATGAGAATCCGGTGATGGCCCCGATCAAGACTCAAGAAACGCCCGTCTATCCTTGGATATCCCTTGATGAAGTGATGGTGGACATGGAATGCGTGAAGGTAGCCACCAAAGAATTCATGTTGACGATTGATCTTGCCTCGGAAAAAGGCTATGTACAAATCGATTGGAGAAACCCGTTTTCCGTCAGCAAGATCAGGTTTCTAAAGCCGGGGTATCTGAAGGCGGCACAAGAGACCGCCATGGGCATCAGGCTTTAAACCCTGATTCAATCGTTGTTCGTTGCCCATGAAAACAATGAATGGATATCAACACGGAACAAGCGAGCCGTTTGGCTCGCTTGTTCTGCTTTGCTGTTGTCCCTATAGCTGCGCCACCAGCGCCTGGTACTCGTCCTCCGTGATCCTGCCCACGGCGAAGAACACGTCGATCTTCTCCCGCAGCCCGTAGGTATCGCCGCGGGCGATCATCCGTTGCAGCACCTTCAGTAGCATTACGGGGTCACCTCCCCTTCGGTTACGCCCAGCGTCAGCAAAGCGTTCTGGTATGAGTATTCCACCACGGCGACATCCAGCTCGGCAATGGTCGCCAGCGCCGTTTCCAGCGGCGTGAGAAGCCGGACCCCGTCCCGGTAGAACGCGCCATCCGCAAAGGCGTCGCCGATCCCGGCCGGCACATCCGCGATAGGCACAGCTTCCGGGAACTCGGCGGCGTTCTTCGGGTCGAGACAGATGATATTCGTCACCTGGCCGTTTTCAACAATTGCGTAATTCATGCTTGCCCCCCTTACACAGCCCGGTGATCGCGGATCACCACAATACCGGAGCCACCATTAGCGGTTGCACTGCCATCCAGCGATCCGCCGGCACCGCCGCCGGTATTGACAACGCCCGGGTCGCCCCAACCATGGCTATAGCCGCCACCCTGACCGCCTCCGGGAGAACCGCCCATATTGTACGTTCCGCTGGAAATGGCGCCACCGCCGCCGCCGCAATACAACGTGCTGCCTTCTTCGCCGAACTCGTACGTATTCGATTCTTGGCCGGTTCCTCCGCTGTTGCCACCGTTGCCACCGTTTGTACCACCTGCGCCGCCTGTGCCATAATCGCCGCCGCCGCAGCCACCATTGCCGCCGTTCGTGCCGTCAGGCACAGAACCTCCGGTTGCCGTCACGCCCAAAGCGCTCGTAGTACCGCCGGCCGTAGCGTTACCACCGGCGCCAACAACCACAGGATAGCCGGTAGCGGTTGACACCGCCACACTTTGAGCCGTCGTCGCGTAACCGCTCCCACCGCCGCCACAGTTCGACACATTCGGCGTGCCTGCTCCGCCGCCCACACAAAACACATCAAGGTCCGTTCCGGGATCGCTTAGGAACGTAAGCGTGCCGCTGGTCAAAAGCTTGATTCGCCAATGGCCGTCGCCATCATCCAGCAACGTCATGCTCCCGGTATACTGGATGTCCGTTGCCGGTGTGAACGCCGAAGATACCTGCGTCCATTCGGCGCCGTTGTGATACCACGCCGCGCGCGCATCCCACCCCGTGCCGTTATGCTGCTTCACGCGCAGCACGTTGATCATGGCTGCATTGCGCTTGAGCAGGTTGATGATGTTGCCGCTGGTGGCGTTCATCTGTATCCACAGATCGCCCGCCGCCGGGCTGTCCGGTTCCGCCGCCGCCGCCGTCCACCTGTTGCCGGCCAGCGCCGTTTCCACCCACAGCATCCCCGCCGCGCCCGCGGGCTGGACGCTGCCAGGCATCACCCGGATGGCCAGGTCGCTGCCGCCGCCCCGGCGCAGAATCATTCCATCGGCCAAGGCCGTCACCTCCCGTAAAGTTCAAGGATCGTCCCGACCGGGAACGTCGTTACCCCTCCACCATTGACCGTCAGCGTAATGGATGTGACGGATGTGATAGACCCAGTGTTCCCACTTACCCGCATTCCAGACGCTCTGGTTGTTCCGTCACTATAGCGGTACAAGTTGGTGCACTGGAACTTGTCGCCCATCAGCTTGAGCATCGCCAGCGACGATCCAAACGCCGCGCGGAAGATTCCGGCTTCAAACGTTGCGTTGTTATCGCTTGATGCAACGAAATAGCCAGACGCGATCCCGTTGACCTTGCCGTTGATGTTCACATTGTTGCCGACCGTGGCCCCATTCGCCGGAACCCAAATGCGGAGCTCCGCCTCCTGCAAAGACAAGGCATGCCCGTCATCATCCTGCGACCACAGGATGGCCGCGACGCTCTCCCCCGCCTGAATGGTCCGCGAGATCAGCCGTCGCATCACATCGCTGCGGTCCGCCTTTTCCGCCATGGCGGCGTCCACGGCGTCCAGCTTGGCCTGTACGCTCACGCCCGCTTCGCTGGTTTCCACCATGCCCGCCGTCAGGTCGGCGCCCGCTTCGCCCTCGGTGTTCCCGCGCACCACCAGCAGGGAGAGCGTCAGGTCGACCATCGGCGCTTCCTCATAGCAGGTCGCCGTGATCGCGTTCCCGCCCGTGGTCACCCGGCCCAGGAATCCGTAGGCCTCCAGCTGCGCCTGCGCGGTGGCGGCGACGTCGCTGAGCACCACGTCCACCGTCGGCGTATCGGTTGCCAAGATGCCGGAAACCGCCACCGTCTGCGTGTACGGCCCCGTGCCGGTCCATCCGGCCGCCGGCAGGGTTGCCGTCAGCCGCGTGGCCTTGGCGTAATCCTGCCCCGGAGCGGCGGCCAGCACGCCGCCCCCGCCCGTTCCCTTGAGCAGCCCCACGGCGTCCACGCGCGCCTGCGCGCCCACGTTGGCCCGCGCCTGCGCCTGCTGGGCTGCCGTCAACGCCTGCGCCCCGTACCGTACCGCGCCAAGCGGCACATCGCCGCCGATATCCGCTTCCACGCCGTCCACAAAGCTCACGTTGCCGGCGCCGGCCGCGCCGCGCCAGTTCCCGGCGTACACCCACAGGGCTGTGGCTTCGTTCCCGCCCTGCGTGCATTCGTAAACGTTGCCGACGTTGGCCGCGTCCGTCCCGCTGTAGCGGTACAGGTCGAGCGCCTGCGCGGCCGCAATTCCGGTCGCGTAGGCGGTCGGCACGGCGCTGGCGCCGGTGATCGCCGTGCCCCGGTGCATCAGGCTGCCGCGGCTGCCGGTGTTCCCCTTGGGCAACCCCAGTACGAGGTTCAGGTGTCCGTCCTCCGGATCGGTTTCCAGAAACGCCTGCGCCTCCTCCCCGGTTTCCAGCGTCCCGGCCTCGGCGGTCATCTCCGCGACGGCGTTGGCCGCATCCTGCGCTTCGGTCGCGGCGGCGTTCGCCGCGCTCGCCGCCGTGTTGGCCGCGCCCGTAGCGGCGTTGGCCGCCGCGGTGCCCGCCGCCATGGCCGCAATCTGCGCCAGCAGGTCGCTCAGGCTGGGGATGATCTCCGCCGGATCGGCGATCGTGTCCGTGATCCCGCCGGCGCAGTTCGCTTCCACCCACAGCGGCGTCAGGCTCTCCCCGTTTCCGGAGAGCGTCAGCAGCAAGTCGACCCGCCCGCGCGCCAAGAGTCCGCTCTGCGCAAGGTCGGCCGTGACCACATTGCCGGTCACCGTCGCCGCGTTGGGGATCGTCACCCCGTCCGCCCGCACGGCGTAGAGGATTCCCGTGTACCCGGTCAGGTCGGCGTCAGTCCCGCCGTCCAACACCGTTACCGCAAAGCGGTGCGTGTTGGCGTCTCCGTACATCAGCGGCGCGTCCAGCCGCTTGCGCGTCGTTCCGGCCGCGATGTCCACGCGGTAAGCGTGCAATGCCTTCAGTGCCACGTCGAGCCCTCCTCAGTAGTTGCCGCCCGAAATGGAGCGGATAAAGGTTTTCACATGCAGGTCGGCCACGATGCGCGTGTTCGCGTCCGGCGTGATCGTCATCTCGTGCCAGGTACCCCGGACGATCTTCCCGCCGTCGTCCTTGTCCAGATAGGGCACCGCGTCGAAGTCGCCGTTTTGGATCGCCTCGGCCGGCACAGGATTCCCGTCCACCGTGACGGTCACGCTCCCGGCCGTGCCGCCCGTGAGAATGCCCAGTTCCGGCGGGTGGGTATGGGCCGGGATGGATACGTTAACCCCATGCGTGTGGCTGGGCGTGGTCACCGTCAGGGCGTGCACATGCTCGTCCACATGCTTGTGGCCGGTGTAGGTGGTCTGGTTCGGCCCCTCGGTATAGTTGGACGCACCGTGCGTGTCGCTGTCCAGCTTGTTGCCGGTGTACTTCACGCCGCTGCTGTACCCGCCGCTTTCGCTGGTGGTCGTACTGGCGCCGCCGCCCCCGCTCGCCGCGCCTTTGGAGTAGCCTCGAAACGCTTCCAGCCGGAAGCGGCACATCACGCTGTTGATGTGCACCGCGTTTTCATCGAGGTAGAAGGCCAGTTCCGCGGGGTGGCTTTCGTCCGCGTTGTCCGCGAAGTGCACGGCGTACTGGTTGGTCGCGCCCTGGCTGTAGAGTTCCCCAATCATGGCCTTGCGCGCGGTGGACGCCATCTGCTCCACCGCGTCCGCCCGGCGGTTGGCCAGCGTGATCGCCGCCCGGGTGTTGTCGCGGAACACGTCGGCCTTGCGCACGGAGACGATCCGCTCTCGCACGCTCACCCCGTATTCCGGCAGCGGCACCCGGCAAAGCCTGCCGATTGTCAGCCGGTCCAGCGCCTCGCCGGTCAGCGCGGAAAGGTCCAGCCCCGTGACCGCGACGGTCACCGTCGGCTCCCTGCGCGCGTCCAACTGCGCCTGCGCCACGGCCATGAGCGTGGCGGCGTCGGTCACCGTGGTGTCCGCAAAAGGCAGCGCCACGACGCCCCACGCGGCCTGGGAGGCGGTATCCTCCAGATACTTCACCCCGCCGTTTACGTCCGCGATCGTCAGCTGGTTCACCCCTTCGCCGTAGCCCAGCGGGTATATGCGGTTGACCATCTGCGTGCGGTCGACCGTCACCTTCACGGTTTCGGCGTTGCGGTTCATGCGCATCTCGCAGGCGTCGTCCTGCGATTCGGTGATGAGGCCGAGCGTCCACGGCACGGTGGTGAAATCAAACGTCCACCGGTGTTCGTCCGCGATGGGCTCCGCCGTGCTCAGGATGGCCGAAAGCAGGTTGCTTTCGTTCTCAAAGCTGTACTGGTACCGCGTGTCGTAGTCCACTGTGCCCAGCTGCCAGTACGGCGAAGGCTGCATCGCGATCAGCTCCGTGAGCACTTCGGATAGTGTGACGCCCGTGCCGCCGTACTCGTGATAACCGAAGATCATGCCGTCCTCCAGCGTGCACACCGCATGCCGAAGCGTCACCGTCACGGTCGCTTCCCGCAGGCCCACCGCCCGAAGCAGCCGGTCCCACAGCCCGGGCCGGTAGGTGGTCGCTACGTTCTCCACCCGGAAAATGCCAAGGGAGCCGTAGGTTTCATACAGCTCCATGAACTGCCCGACCGTCACCGCGGCCTCGCTCCGGTTCATCACCAGCGTCGCGGTGGACGGTTCCGAAAGCGTCAGCTCATAGCTCAGCTTCTCGGGCACGATGCGGGCGATCTCGTTCAGGTTCAGGTCCATCAGGCGCGGCAGCCGGATGTCGATCAGCTCTTTCACCGGTACTGCCCCCTTGCCAGAAGCTTGACGGCGCAGGCTCGCTCCGCCAGCACCGTCACGGTGTTCATTTGCCGCTGCAGCAGGATCAGGTCGTCGTCGCTCTCGGGCGTGCGCTTGTCCAGCACGCTCACGCCGTCCGCGGTCATGGTCAGCCGGCCGTCCCCGTCCCGGGCGATCAGAAGCGTTTTCCCGGCGGCCAATCCGAGCCCGGTATAGGCGAAAGACCGCCCGCCTACGCTCAGCGTCAGGGCGTTCATCGCCGTTTCGCCGTCGTTGCGGACCTCGGCTTCCAGAAACGTGATGTCCTGCGTGCCGGGCGGGGTCAGGGTCGCGGTCGCGGCGGCGCCGGCGGCAGCCGAAAGCGTCGCCACGGTGGGGTACTTCGCCTTGAAGTCCGGGTCGAAGGCTGTAAACTGCACCGTGATGTCCTTGGCGGCATAATCCCGCACCAGTTCCAGGCTCGGCCCGCCGGTGCAGCGGACGGTCAGGTACTGTTCAGGCCGCTGCAGCAGCTCCAGCCGGGTCCCGCGCGCCCAGTCCAGCACGCCGCACAGCGCCTGTTCGCGGCGCGCGGGGTCGCTGTCCAGCCCCTTGAAGGTGATCTTTACCTTGCGGCTGTTTTCCGTCTGGCCCAGATACCGCAGGCCGCCGTACTTGGCATACTGTGAAGTGATCTCCGTGGTTTCCACCGCGCCGATCAGCACGCCCTTCAAGCGGATCGCCGGGTCGATGCTTTCCAGCGCCACGCCGTCCAGCCATACGCTCATAGGCCGTCACCTTCCTTTCAGCCGCAGCCGCTGCCCCTGCCGCTCGGAGATTTTGGGCTCGAGGATCTCTGTCAGGTCCTCCCCGTCGATGGACAGGGTCACGTAGATCGGCGCGCCGCCGCTTTCCCGGATCGCCTGAATGATGCCGGAGGCGTCCAGCCCGGCCGATGTGTTCTCACCCTGCAGCGCCCGCCACACGGCCGCTTCGGGCGCGTTGAGCACCGCCTCGTTGCGGTGCAGTTCGGCTATGTACCCGTCAAAGGGCACGCGCTCCAGCCCGCCCGCGTGGCTGCCGTTGATCACGACGCCCGCCGTCGTCGACCGGTAGGCGGCGTTCGCCTGCGCGGTCGATATGGCGCTGCGGATCACCGCGCTGATCGCGGAAGTGAGCGCGCTCTGTCCGCTGCGCACGCCGCTGGCCATGTGGTCCACGATGCCGTACCCGGCGTTCTCAAAGGCGTTGAAGTAGCTCCGCAGCGTCGCCAGCGCCTGATTCATGGCCGTGTTCACGGCGTCCTTCAGGTAAGGCTTGGCCCTGTAGCCGTCCCCCGCGCCCTTGGCAAACGCCTCGCCGGCCGTCGCCGCGCCCACCTCGCCGTCGGTCACGATGGCGTTCAGGGTATCCACCATCGCCTGCACGTACAGGCCCAACGCCGTGGTCAGGCTTTCCATGTTGGTGATGGCTTCCTGCGCGTCGGCGGCGATGGTCGCCTTGGCGGCGGTCAGGGTGGCGACCGCGTCGGTGCCGGCCTTGCTCGCGGTTTCAATGTTGCTGGCAATGGTCGCGGTCAGCTCCGCCAGCTCGGCGTTCTTGTCGATGGCTTTCTGCTGCTCCGTTTGCGCCTCGGTGGCTTCACCCTTTGCCAGCCGGATGCGCTCCATGGCGTCGGCAATCGTACCGCCGGCGGATTGTAGGCTGTCCGCCGCTTCCGCCGTTCGGTCACCCAGCCCGCGCACGGTCTCCGCCGCTTTTTCGGCTGCCGGCGCCGTACCATTCATGGAATCGAGTACCTTCTGCTGTTCGGTCACAAGCGCTTGATTCTGTGAATTCAACCCATCAATTTCATGGTTCAGCCCATTGATGGTGGCACTCGCGCCGTCCATGGCCAGTTGCGTATCCGATACCGCGTCGGCGGCCTGTTTGGCCGGGTCGGCCAGCGCTTCCAGCGCGTAGTTGTAAGCCTCCTGCTCGTCCTTCCCTTCTCGGACTTTCAGCCTTCCGTTATCCATCACCTCAAAGTACGCCATCACGTTGGGGATCTGGCACAGGTAGGCGGCGGTCGCTTCATCAATGGACTCCACGTTGTGGGTGTTGAAGGCGTACTGCGCCGCCGAGAGCGCGTTGAGCTTCGCCTGCGCCGTATGGTTGGCGTTCGTGGCGTCGGTCAGGTTCTGCTCGGATTGTGTCAGGTTGGAATACGCGGTCGCGAGCAGCGTCGCGTTTTCCTTCATTTTGTCGCTGTACAGTTCTTTCACGGCCAGCGCGTTCAGGTTGCTCACAAAGTCGCGGATGGCCGCCGAGCCTGCCGCAAACAGGCCCGTCACGGGGTCAAGGTTCGCCTTCAGGTCCGGGTACAGGTCGACCAGCGCGGCCGTCGCCGCCTTCATGGCTTCCACGTCCTGGTCGGTTTTGACGTCCTTTTGCTCCAGAGCGGACAATGTGTTGAGGTACTGCGTGGCGAGATCGTACCGCGCCTGAATTTCCGCCTTATTGTTGGCGAAGGTCGTATCGCTGTCCTTGATCTGCTGCTCCAGGTCGGAGAAAGCCTTTTTGCCGTCCTCAATGGCCGTGGTCAGCGGGTCCTGCTCCGGCGGGCTGAACATCCCCGCAATCGCGCTCGCCACGTCCCTGGCCCCGCCGGCCAGCGTGTTGAGGATGCCCACCACCGCCGTCGCCGCGGGCAGGAAGAGGCTCCCCACCGTGGCCGAAAGCTCCTCCAGCGTGGTATCGAGGATGCGCTGCTGGTTGGCGTAGCCGTCGCTGGTTTTGGCGAAGTCGCCCTGCGCGTCGGCGGTCGCCTGCATCAGGTAGTTGTAGCGCAAGGTGGCCTGTTCGGCCTGCGTCATGCTGGCATAGCTCTTGGTGATGCCCTCGGACAGCGCGAACGCCTCCAGATTCGCCGCGCTCATGTTGATGCCCAGCGACTTGAGCCCTTCGGTTTCGCCCGCGATGCCGGATTTGATCTTCTCAAACGCCTCGTCATGCTCCAGATTGTAGAAGCTCGCCATATCCCCGGCCAGCCCCGCCACGCCTTCGGACATGGAAAGCACCTGCTTGTCGCCAAGCTTCATGCTCTTAAGCATCGCGCCCATGGTGCTGGTGTAGCGCTTGGCTTTAAGCTCGCTCATGCCGTAGGCGGTTTTAGCGGCCTTAGCCCAGCCGTCGATCTCGCCGGTGTTCTCCTCAAACGTGGTGTTCACCACGTTTTGCACCTCGGCCAGGTCGCTGGCGAGGTCAATGCTGTCCATGATGTATTGCCCGGCGTTGGAGATCGCGCCGGAAATCAGGTTGCCAGCCATGTTGCCAAGCATCGTGCCGACCGCCGCGCCCACCGCGATCGATCGGCTGCCGACGTCCGCGCCCACGTCGTCCAGCCCGTCCGCCGCCTCGTCCGCCTCGTCCTCCATGGCTTTCTTTGTGGCCGCGCCGGCTTGGGAGATGCCGCCGCTGACGCTGGTCTGGACGCTGTCCATGGCGTCGGTCACCTCGTCGCGCACGCCGCCCATCGCCTCGGTGAACCGGTCGTTGAGCAGCGTTGCCAGCGCGTCCATTTTCGCGCTGATGGTTTCCAGCCCTTCCTTGACGGCTGCGGTCAGGTTATCCATCGCTTGGGTAAACGAGCTTTCGTCCACCCGGGTGTCAAACGTCAGGCTGCCGTCCGGCATGGGGTTCACCTCGCTTCATGGCCCAACAGGGCGTTGGCGTCTCCGCCGTTCATCAGGGCTTCGGTCAGGGCGTTGTGCCGCGCTTGTTCCCGCTGGCTTTCGCGCGCCGGCGGCTGGGCGTTGCGCTTGGCGATCTCCGCGCTGCGCTTCGCCTTGCCCTTGAGCTTGCGGGTATCCAGCGTGCGCAGGCGCAGGCGCTCCACCAGCGGGGTTCCTTCCCCCAAACCGGAGAGCAGCGCCGTAAAGGCATACCAGTGGAGCCGCGTGCCCGGGTCCAGCAGGTCGATCCCGTACTGCATCCGAAAGGACGCGTAGATCGCGTCCGCGTCGAACTCGTAATCGATCTTCCCGGCTTCCGGGTCGCTCTGGCGCTCCGGCCCGCGGATGAAATCGAAAAATGCCCGCAGCGCGTCCGGAACGAGCGCGGCCGGCGGGCAGTCGGCGTAGAAGCGTTCGATCAGCTTGAGGCCCTTGTGCCGGTCCTCGATCTCCGGATCGTCCATGAGGCGCAGCAGGGTCAGCACCGTGCGGAAGTCCGGGTGTACGGAAAAGCGCTCCCCTTGGAGCAGCACATGCTCGGGGAGCGCCTTGTCCGGCTGTCTGGAGAGGGTCAGCCTATTCATCGTACGCGCCGAGCCGTTCGGCATAGCCGGCGGCCCCCTCCCGGGTGATCACGGCCATGAGGTTGAGCGCGTCGGCGATGCACAGGGGCTTGCCGCAGCTGAGCTTCACCATGGCGCCTTCGCCCAGGATGCCGTCCACCACGGCCGTGCATTCCTTCAGCGCCTTGAGCACCGTGCGGGGCGGCGTGGCCCTGCTGAGCGTGCGGTATTTCGCCGCCAGCTCCAGCGCGCGGTCGAACAGATCCGCGTCGCTCACCTGCAGCTCAAACGTGCGGTAGTCGCCGTTGCGGTCCATGATCTCAAGGGCGGGCGTCGGCTGGTACTGAAAATCAATCTTGCGCATGGGGGCCTCCTTGCCGTTGTGGGCTTCTGTCCTACCTTATGCCTGCCGGAGTGTCGAAGGAACGCCGGATGCCGGCGCATACCGGTTCAGGAAGTAAACCTGCCCCTTCCCGGTTACCTTGGTGGTTGGGCGAATATACGTGCTGCCGTCCGGCGCGCTGAAGGTGCGCTCAGTCACCTCGAACAGCTGTAGCTCCATTGCCTTCTGCGTCGGTAGATTCTTCCGCTCGCCCACGCAACAGAGGAAACCTTCCCTGCGAAGTCGCTCAAACAGGCGTTTCTCCCCGATATCAACGCCGTTTTGCCGGAGCAGTTTCGCCAGCGTGCCGATCAGGACGCTCGTTTCGCTGCCCTCCACGCCCTGCGCAAAGCGCACCAGCGGCGCGTCGGCAGCGATCCTTTCCTGAGCGGCGTTCAGCTTTTTCCGATCCTCATTCCAGCTGGTTACGATCCTGAGCATGGTATCCGGGTCGGATAACAGTGCGTCCATGATCTGTGGGGTCATATACAGGCCGTGCCTGCGGATGGCTGGGATAATCTCGTCGGCGACCAGCGCCTGAAACCTCTCGGCGGTTTCATTCTTCGCCTTCATGGCGAGGCGGTAGAAGATGTTCTCGGGAATGAAACCATCCCCACTCGTGGGGACGAAGCCGAGTTCCTGCAAATAGCCGTTCACTCGCTCCCAACGGACCACTTCGTTCCCGCTTCTGGCAACCTGCGTGAACCCAAGCCCGCGCGCGCAGGCTTCCAGGCTCAGGTAGGCAACGCCATCCTGCTCGTAACAGGCGATTCCGTTCACAGTTATCATTTCATGCATGCTGTTCCCTCCATAGACAGGGGCGAACGGGATAACCCGCCCGCCCCGATCCGGCATGGTTACGCGTCCGCCGTGAAGGTCCTGGCGGTGGTGTCGAAGGTGCCGGGGGTCATGTCCCCGTTCTGGTTCAGGTCGCCGGTGAAGCCCATGACTTCGGTCGCGGCCCCGCTCACGTCGCCGGGCACAAACGTGGTGTGGAAGTGCCGGGCGCGGTACACCGTGCCGGTTTCGCCCACGCGGTCGTAGAGATCCACGCGCACAAACTCGA
This sequence comes from Clostridiales bacterium, assembly GCA_012517815.1. Lineage (GTDB taxonomy): Bacteria > Bacillota > Clostridia > Christensenellales > Aristaeellaceae > CAXXOK01. The sequence goes on along the minus strand of JAAYUF010000046.1, from coordinate 14,659 downwards.
ACTCCGCGTCCTCGCCGGTCAGCTGGTCGTGCGCCACCTTGTGCAGGGCGCCCACCGCCGCTTCGTCGGGGATCAGCTGACTGTCGATGGGGAAGCTGTTGTCATAGCCGGTCAGCACCGTCTGGCCGTTGCGGCTGTTCACGAAGGCGTCGGTGTTGGTTTTGGGGCTGGGACTTTCGTCCAGCTTGGTCACGCCGGTGCCCAGCAGGTGGTAGACGGCCTCCCCGCCGCCGGCCGGGGGTACCTTCAGGTAATCCGCGATTTCGTAGCGCATCACTTTCATGGCCATTCATCCTTTCGCGGCGCTCAGGCCGCCTTTTCGGTGTACTCGATGCCGAGGGTCAGCTGGTAGACCGCCTCGTCGTTTTCGGCGCTCGCCAGATAGAAGGTATTGGCGATAAACACGCGGCTACAGGTACGCCCCGCGCCCATGTCGGGCAGGTCCCGCGCACGCTGGCGGGCATACACCCAGGCTTCCAGTGCCTCCAGCCACGCCTGGTTGCCCTGCCGGGCGCTCTCCTGATTGGCGCGTTCCCGAATCAGGAAGTGGTAGTAGCCGGTGATGTCGCGGTCCCCGTTCACAAAGGGGATTACGTTCGCCTGCGGCGTCTTGTACAGCGCCATCGCCAGCGCCTGCGCCGCGAGCAGGTCCGTGTTTACAGATGTGTCCACATCCACATTCGGGTTGGTTTCCAGCCACGTGATCAGGCTTTGGGATACCGTCATGGGCTCACCTCCGCATCCGGCGCTCCAGCAGGATCTGCGCCCCGCGCAGGATGGCTTCCTTGCCGCCCTCGTTCTTCATCCGCTCGAACCAGTATGCGCCTCGCATCGGAGCGCCCTGGAACACAGACGGCCCATAGTGCCGGCCGAGGCTGTCCACCAGCGGCAGATTGTAGTAGTGCCGGCGGGCATAGGGCGTGCTGTAGATCACCTCGCCGCTGCCAAGCACCGTAAACAGGATGCCGCTTTTGTTGAGCATGGAAGTGTCCATGGGCACATACGGGTTGCAGCGGGCCAGCACTTCGTTGTCGATCCACGCCTGCACCACGTCCAGCGCGCCGGATATACCCTGGCCGAACCCGGCGTTCCAGACGATCTCGGCGCGGCAGTCTCCATTGACCACAATCATGCCGCGCGGCGTCTGGATGTTGAACCCCGCCTTGCTCATACCGCCGTCACCTTCCAGTGTTTCAGGCGTGGGCGTCCCGTGTTGTCGGATACGCCTTTGATGGTCGCATAGCGGCGCTCCTTGCGAAGATGGTCGAGCGTGTAGGTGACGGACAGTTCCTCGGCACATTCGCCATTCACGATTACGTCAAGGTTTTGTTCCGAGTCCAGCGTCCAATAGGCAGCGCGGTTTTCACTCGTGGCGAACAGGTGCGGCGGCAGGTAGTGCCGGCCGCCTGCGTCGGCATTAACCGGGATGGTAACGCTCACGCTCTGCGCAAGATGCAGGCCGGAGGCGTCCACAGTCTTTTCGGTTTTGGCCCGGTGTTGCACGCCGCGGATCACCGTGCGCTGCCAGCGATCCTCCCGGTTTTCGCGGTAGTGGTTGTACAGGGTGACGGTGTCGCCGAAAAGCACGTCGTTCAACTCGCTCACGGCGTTCCCCTCCCCGCGTACACCCAGCGTTTCAGGTACCCCATCTGCTGCAGCGTCGCCATAGCCATGGAGGATACCGGTAAGCCGTTCAGGGTATGGGCTTCCTTGATGCGCTCGCGGCTCTCGCTGTAGCCGTCGTTGCTCACAGATAGCAGCCGCCCGTTTGCCTCGCCCTCTGCCAACGCAGGCACGCCCCCGGCCAAGGCAAGCACCTCGGTCTGGTAGCATACCGCCAGCTTGAACGGCTCGCCGGCTTTGTCCTCGTCGCTCACCGGGCGCTGCACGATGCTATCCAGCATGCGGCCCGCATCGGTGGCCAGCCGCGCGAAGGCTTCCGCCGCGATGGGTTCGCCATAGAAGGTGCCGGCGTAATACTCATGGGTGATGTAGGCCATGCGAAGGCCTCCTTACTCCGCCTTGTCGGCGGCCTTGCGGCGGGTTTTTTCCGCGGCTTTTTCGGCCGCATCCAGCTTGGACGTCAGCTCCGCGTTCGCCTTGCGCAGCCGCTCGTTTTCCTGCGTCAGCTGGTTTTGAGCGGCGCGTTCCACGGTAGTAATGGGCAGCCCGCTTATGGGATCAACCTCCCGCCAGCCGCGTTTAACCGCCTCCGGAAGCGCGGCGTCGTCGATCTGCTCCACGCGGTTATCTTTCAATACGGTTTTCATGGTACTCACTCCCTTCTCATGCCGGTGGAAAAGCCGCCGCGCAGTTTACACGCGGCGGCTGGTATTCAGGCAACCTTACGCCGCCTTCACGGTCAGCTGGGCGGCACCGGTCTGGATCACCTTGCCGTCCGCGTTCAGCTCGACCACACGGATGTAGTGGCTGGCGGTCTGGCCGGAAAGGGTCGCGCCGCTTTCGAACGCGGTATAGCCGCTGGGCACTTCGCCCAGGCCGGGCGCTGCGATCGCGGCTTCCGCGATCTTGTAGGCCAGCGTGGTGCCGGATTCCTTGGTTCCGGTCACGGTGATCACCGTGTCGCCGGCCGTCTCGGTACCCGCCGCGGAAGCCACCGTGATCGCGCTCGCGGCGCCGGCATCGGCCATCACGAACTGGATGGCGTCCGCCTTCGCGTTGAGGATGAACACGTCCTCATGGCTCTCCTCGTAGTACACATACTTGCCTTCGGTCAGCGGGCCGGGGGCCTCCAGGCTCGCGAACTCGTAGCTCACCGGCGTGATCACGGAGAGCGGATGGATCAGCGCCATCTGGATCTGCTTGGCGCTCGTGGAAGGCGTCCAGCCGCTCGCGAAGCTGTACAGGGTTTTCATCAACTCGTTGGGCACGCCGACGATCTCCACGGTATCCAGCGACTGCACCAGGCGGTCGATCACGCCGTTGTTCTGCTGCGCGTTGACTCTGCGGCTGATACCGGAGGCGTTCTTGAGCAACCGCTGAACGGCGGGCAGCACGTAGAGCACGCGGCCGGTCAGCGGAACGCGCTTCTCATCCATGCGCTGCATGAGCGTGTCGAAAATGGTGAGCACGTTGTCCACGGTCAGCGTGGCGACGTCGGGCGCGTAGTTCTGGCCGCGCCAGTCGGCGTAGATTTTGGAGATGGTGTACGCGTCCATTTCGGGGAACTTCTGCGTGTTGTTCATCTCCGTGGTGATGTTCTCGATGGTGGCGACCATCTTGGTCTGGTCAATGTCCTTGGGGTGCACAAGGGTGCTCCACTTGCGCTGGTTGGTCAGGTCCTTGGTTTCCCAGTTGTTGTCATAGTTGCGGGCAGCGGTACCGATGGTGTCGCGGCTCGCGTCCACGCGCCCGCCGACGGTCAGCCTGGCGATCTTGACGCTGCGGCCATCCTCGCCCATGCGGTAGCGGCCGTTGTTGGGCGTCGCGTACAGGCGGCCGTAGTAGAGCACATAGGGGAACATCTGCGCCAGCGATTCATTATACTGAACCGCATAGTTCAAAGCAGCCATATGGGTTACCTCCTGTCATGGGTCAGGGCCGTGCCCTGCCGTTATTTGGTGGGGGGAGTACGAACGAAGTTCAGCCCGCCGCCCGTAAAGAACCCCTTGGCGCCCACCCCGCCGTCACCGCCGCCAAGCGGTTTGGTAAACGCAGGAGGGGCAGGTTCGGCTTCTTTGGGTTCGGGGGGCTTTTCCGGGAGGAACGCGGCGGGGTCATCCTTCTTGAGCGCATCGATGTAGCCATCGGCGCCCACAAAGCTCTTGCCATCTTCGGTGAGCTTGTAGCCCTTGCCCTTGAACTCTTCGATGGCCGCCTTGCGGGCGAGCTTGGAGGCAAACGGAACGCCAACGAACAGTTGCTCGGCGGCATAGTCGTACCGCTGCTGTTCCAGTTTGGCCTGCAGCGCCTTGGTGTCGCCGTCGTACTTACCCTGAAGGTCGGCCAGCTTGGTTTGCAGCTCAGCGCTCGCGCCGGCATCCTTCTGGAGCGCTTTCATGTCCTCATCGCGCTTCTTGAGCTGCCCGGCGAGGTCGGTGATCTGCGTTTCCTTGGCGGCGACGTCCTGCCGCAGAGCGGCCAAGTCATCATCCCTGCCCTTGAGCACGGCCTTATGCGCCTCGACGTCCGCGCCGTGAATGCCCATCACCGCGTCGATCTGCTCCTTGGTGAGCCCCAGCTTTTCCAATTCCTCGCGTTTCATGGTTGGGTTCTCCTTTCGATTACGCTGTTGTTTTACGAGGTTGCGCCTCTCATCGTCGGGTTTGGGTACGCCAAGCCCGCAAACGCACGGCCCGCTCTTTTACGCCTGACCGGCCGGAAGGCATGAAAAAAGCGCCGCGCATGGCTGCGTGACGCTAAGTTCCGGATGATCTTTGGGTTTGTATTGCCTTTGTATTGACAATGCATTGCATTAGCTGTACAATGCAATCGGAGGTGATGAACATGACCACAACGAACGTCAGCATTCGTATGGATGCGGAGTTGAAGCGCGAGTCGGAGCGCCTGTTTGCCGACATGGGGATGAACATGACCACCGCATTCACGCTCTTTGCCAAAGCCGTGGTGCGCGAAGGCCGCATCCCGTTTGAGATCAAAGCCGACCCGTTCTACAGCCGCGGCAACTTGGAACGCCTGACGCGCGCCGCGAAGGATATGGAAAACGGTGAGCGCCTGGCTGAGCATGAACCGGTCGAGGTCGACCCATGAAGAAAGTCTGGCACGACGATGCGTGGGAGGACTATCATTACTGGCAATCGCAGGACAGGCGGACGCTCAGGCGCATCAATCTGCTGATCCTTGATATGGACCGTTACGGGTATGATGGAATCGGCAAGCCGGAGCCGCTGAGCGGAGCCCTTTCCGGCTGGTGGTCGCGGCGAATCGACGAAAGTAACCGTATCGTCTACCGCATTCGGGACAACCGGATCGAGATCATTCAGTGCGGAAGCCACTACCGGGATCACTGAAAGGCGGGGACATAGCGTCCCCGCCTTTTCATCGAAAGCCGCCTCGCTTGCGCCCTATGGCTATACCTTGGCGATCTCGTCCAGTATGGTTTCGCAGGTGAGGCCGATCTCGTTGAGCTCGCCGCCACCGTCGCCATGCTCCTGAAGATACGTGCCGACCAGATCTTCAAAATCCGCCAGCTGATCCTCATCGACAACATTGTAATCAAAAGGGAGCGCCATCTGTGAAAGCACATCCTTTTGTTTCTGGTTCCATTGAAAATGGGCCTGCACGGTTCTCACTCCTTTTGATACTTCTTTTTGGTCTTGTTGCCCGTTAACCAAGTGCTGGTCACATCCCCGGATTCCGGATTCACGGCAACCGTAGCCTCTTTCCCGATATACTGCCTGCTGGGCCTGTGCTTCGCGTCATACTTGACAGGCTTCACATGCAAAGGGCTGCTGATCGCGTCGTTGATGGCTTCCTTACTCACGCCACGCTCTGCCGCGCGTTCCAGTAGATGCTTTGTGGCTTGGGTATGCTGCCCGTCGGGGGTTTTAACCAGCTTTTCCTGCGCAACCACAGCCACAGGCTTGGCTTTCGCCGCCGCCGTGGCCTTTCCGGATACACTTCGATTATACCCTTCCACCTGCACACGGTCAACCAGCTTTTTCCTGCCGGTGTCCGCGCAGTAGGCGTCCAGCCTCGCTTCCCGCTGTTTGAGCAGCTTGGCCGCCTTGGAGAACTCGGCCTCGTAAGCGGCTTTCTGCTCCGGGTCCACGGCCGTCTGCCGGGCAGCGTCCAGCGCGGCGCACTGCCGTCTGCTCTCCCGCACCCGGCGTTCCAGCTCGCGCTGGCGCTGGCTTTCGGCATACACCTGATCGTTGTTTTTTCCGTCCAGCGTGTCGTTCAGGGGCAGCGGTTCGCTGACCCCCTCAAGGAAAGGGTAGAAGCTGTGCCGGCAGTTCCATCCGCAAAGGCCGGGGCCGGTGCCGTAGCCGGTGGTTTCCCGGAAGGGCTTGTACTTGGCGCTTCCGCCGCTGATGCTGTAGACGCCGCCCTGCCAGACGGCATGCGTCGGTCGCGCGCCGGGGTGGCTGGAAACCTGCACCAGATCGGTGTCCATATCCGTGGCGGCCTGCAGCTGCACCTCGCCCACGGTGTGGTTGACCCCGGTGATCACCGCCCGGCGTGCGGCGACGTCCAGCTGGTCCACATGCTCGCTGGGGTATGCCACCTGGGTGAGCCCCTTGCCGGAGAGCTCGCGCACCAGCGAGCGCAGGGCCTGGCCGAGGGAAAACGCGCCGCTGGTTACCTGCAGCCACGCGCTGTCCAGACAGTTCTCAAACGCCTTGGCGGCGGTCTTGGCCAGCGTGCCGGTGAAGTTCTTCATCAGGCCGTTGGTTTGCCGGGCGCCGGCGCGCACAAGCTGCGTGATGGCGCGGGAACCTTGCAGGGGCGCGGTGTCCAGCCCGGCCTTCCGGTACTGCCGCACGGTGACGCCCAGCGATTCCGCGGCAGCCTTTTGAACCATGCGCCGGACGGTTCCCTCGCTGCGGCCGCTGGCCCGCGCCACCTGCCGGGCGATTTCCGTCTGAGTCAAGCCCATCTCGCGCGCTTTGACCGCCTGCCATTTCGCGGTTGGCGTCAGGTAATCCGCCTGCATCAGTCGGCGGACGATATCGGTGATGATGTCGCGTTCCACCTTGGCCCACAGCGCGACGAGCGGCTCGGCGACGCCGTCCAGAAAGTCGGGCAGCAGCATCGGGCTTCACCTCATGCCTTCGGCTCAAAGTCGAGCAGCTCGTCATCGGTCGGGTCTTCCGCTTCGGCGAGCGCGGCTTTGGCCTGTTCCTCGGATTCGCCGCGCCACTTCACGCGGTATTCCCACTTATTCATCAGGCCGTCGCGCACTTCGTTCATGTCGCGCTGCCGCTCGGTTTCGGCGTCCACCACGATGCTGTCGTCCCACACAAAGGCAGCCTCATACTTCCCCGCGGGGCAGAGCTTGTAAAGCGTCGCCAGCGTGTCCATGGCCGTCAGCAGGGCTTCGACGGCCTTCTGGGTTGCGCGCTGGATGCTTGTCACAGTGGAGTAGGTGCGCTGCCGGGTCTGCTTGATCTCCTGCGCGGTACGGGCGTCCTCGTTGGGGTCGCTCAGCGTGCCGCGGGAAATGCCGCAGAGATCCTCCACGCGCTGCAGGAGCTTGTTGAGCCCCTGAATGTAGGACGCATCGCGCAGCGCGGGGCTGAAGGTGTGGAAAAGCCCTTCGTCGCTCGCGTCCTTCGGGTCCAGCTTGTTGGGGCGAAACAGCCGCTCCCGGCCGACCGGCAGGCGTACCTGCTTTGTTTTTTGGTCGGTCTCAAAAGCGTCCTCCACGGCGTCAATGGCAAGCTCGCCGCCTTCGTACTCCCACAGGAGCCGCTGATACTGCTTGTCGGCTTCCTCAATCACACCGCTGGCCTTTTCGTAAACGCTCACGCCCACCGGGCTTTTGGGGTCGATGGTATTGCCCAGCGGAATGCGCAGGTAGCCAAACAGCGGGTGATCCACGTTCTGGATGTTCACTTCCGGCTGCAGGTCGGCCCACTCGTCCACATCGGTCAACGGCACTTCCTGTGTGAAGCTGTCTTCGCCCGTGCCCTTGAAGGCGCGGTTGGTGATGCGGTAGCCCTGATCCGTTATCTGGTGCGCTTCCAGCCGCATGTACCGCGTTTCGCCGACACGCTTGCGCTCGACGAACACCGCGCCGGTGATCTCGCGACGGCTGTTGAACGCGGTGGGGTAGAAGTCGTCGGCGTGCACCAGGTCGACCGCGATGTCCTTGCCGTCCACGTAGGGCTTGAACACGAGGCCGCCCTCGGCGCAGGCGTATTCGACCGCCAGCCGCAGGTGGTCCGTCAGCGGGCGGAACTGCTCCGCCAGCCAGTCGGCGCGGGGGGAGCCCGTGACGTTCACTTCGGCTTCCAGCATCACCATCGTGGCCATCTCCGAGGCGATCAGCGCGGGAAGCCCCAGGTGCTGAGGGTTCGGGGTCAGCCAGGGCGCTTTCCCCCGGTACATGTCGATCCACCGATGGATGGCCTGCTGCATCCCATCCGAAATCGCCACGGTAATGCCCATGCGCTTGGCGGTTTTGCTGTCCAGCATCCGGTCTATCACTCCCCTCAGCCAGCGGAAGAATCGGTCGAACATGGCGCTGGCCTCCTTCGGTCGCTTTGGCTCCCTTTGGGGGAGGGCGTTCCCTCCCCCAACCGCTCCCCAGCCGCGCCTGTGGGCGCGGCTGGCGGGGTGCGGTAAGATGTGATTGAATCAGTTCAGTTCCCGGTTGCGCACCACGGTTTTGCAGAAGTAGCGCAGGGCGTCCGGCGCGTGGTCGTGTTCCTTGAGCGGCTGCTCCGCGCCGCGCTTCACGGCTTTCTCGTCCCACACGTAGGCGTGCATCTCCCCAATGGTTTTCTCGCAGCGGCGGTGGACTTTGAGCCGCCCCAGGGAGAGCAGCGACGCCACCACGCGGATACCGTCGAGCACCTCGTTGTCCGCATCGCGCACCTTGTGCTTCCGTTGCCGCAGCGCGGCGCGGAAGGAGGCGGCGCTGGGGTCGATCACCAGATAATCCGGCTCGCTGTCCGCAATGAAGCGTTCCAGATCCGCCACGTACTCCTGATCCGTCTTCTGGTACCGTTCGGCTGTCGAGTCGAAGTAGTACTCATCCACAACCAGCGCTTCCACGCCGTTATAGCGGATGTCCAGAAACACGCAGGGATTCTTGGTGCCATAGTCGCAGGCGATGTAGCGGTGGTAGGCGCTGTCCAGATCGGCTGGCAGGGTATCGATGATCGCGGCGTCGCCGAACATGTCGTAGATCACACCCTCGGCCTGCACCCAGCGCCCGAGGATGAACCGCTGGAAAAACACGCCTTTGAACGTACGGTGGTACCGGGCTTTGGTTTCCGCGCTCAGGGTGAGGTTATCGTCCATGCTGAAACGGAGGCGGTATACCCCCATCTCGGTTGCGCGATCGATAAAGTCGGTCTTGAGGTAGTGGTAGGGGCCGGCGGGGTTGCAGTTCATGAACACCTTGGCGCCTTCCACCGAGCACCGGCCAAGCACCTGTTCCACAAAGCTCTGCGGCATCAGGGCGGCTTCGTCCAGCAGCGCGCCGGCGGCGGTCATGCCCTGCACCACGTCCTGGCTCTTCTCGTTGTTCGCGCCAAAAAGGTAGTAGGAGTTTGTGCCGATGGTGAGTACGTAATCGCTGCGGTTGAACTCGAAGGGCCAGCCCCAGGCGTTGAGCATGAGCATCATCGGGGTGATGATGTTGCGCTTGAGCACGCCGACGGAGCGGCCGGCGAGGATGAAATCCCGCCCCGAGAACCGCTCCTGCGTGAAATGCAGAAACGACGCGATCATGGCGGTGGTTTTGCCGCTACGGATCGCGCCGTCCGCCATGACGATGAAGTTATTCGCGTGCGGGCTGCCGTCCCGCCACCAGTTGAGCAGCTGCAGCTGTTTGCGGCTGAAAGGCTTGAAGGGGAACGCGGCGCGCCGGTTCATGAGCTTCAAGGGGCATCCTCCCCCTCGGGCGCGTCCTCGATGGTGTACAGCGCGCGAACCTCCTCGTCGCTGGGCCGGGTTGCGGAAAGCCAGCCGGCCACGCGGTCATCCTCTTCCCCGCGGATGTGCTCAAACTCGAAGTCGAAGCGCTTCTGTTCCAGCGTGGTGCGCTTCTCCAGCGCGTCCACCTTGCGGCGTTCCAGGTCGACCATCAGGTGATCCCTGCGCATGCGGTGCAGCAGCGCCAGCGCGTTGGCCTTGCGGGCCTGTACGCGGGTCAGGGCATCCTCCAGCGTGGTCACAAACCCAATGACGCTTTCATATTCCACGCACTGCTTTTTAAGCGCCGCACCGGTGACGTTCTCGGCCTTAGTGTTGAGCACCCGGGCGGCGAACATCTCGCTGCCGCCAATGGAGGCGCTCCCGTTCATCGAGAGGCGCTCCTGAATGCGCCCGAGCATGCGCCGTTCCCGCACGGTGAGCAGCGCAATGGTGCTGCGCATGGCGTCCACCGGGTCCATCCCGACGGCCGCCGCGGTGAGCGCGCGTTCTTCCTCCGTGAGCGAGGCGTAGAGGATGGTTTCGTACTCCCCGGCGGTCAGGGCGCGCTTGTTGCCTTCCGGCGCGGGCGGGATCGCGGGGTTGCCACGGGGATTGTTGCCGCGCTTTTTGGGCTTTATCGCTTTTACGTTACCGTTCTCTTTGGCGTTACAGTTACCATTCGCGGCTGTCGGTTTGGTAACGCCCGCGTCGGATTTTTTTTTGCCCGTGAGCGACCACCCGTCGACAGCCTTCCACTTGCGTACCTGCCCGGGGGACACGCCGCACTCCTTGGCGATGTCGGTCAGCGGGCGGCGGCCGCCCGTATCCAGCCACAGATGATACGTCCTATCGCGCGCCGCGCTTCTGGGTTTGGGCATGCCTCCTCACCACCGTTTCCATGCTGCCAACAGTGAATCAGGCGCGTGCATTCGCCAGCGCCCCCGGAAGGGAAACGCGCTCCCCGTCGCGTATCAGGATTGCCTGCGCCTGCGCCCCGGCCAGCGCCAGGTAACGCCTCACGATCACGTCGACGTACCGGGGGTCCAGCTCCATGAGGTACGCCTGACGGCCGGTTTGCTCAGAGGCGACGAGCGTGGTGCCGGAACCGCCGAACAGATCCAGCACGGAAGCGCCGGGCCGCGAGGAGTTCAGGATGGCGCGCGCGACCAGGGCGACCGGCTTCATGGTGGGGTGCTCGTCACTCTTGCGCGGGCGGTCGATATCCCACACGTCGCTCTGTTTGCGATCCTCCAGCGGGCACAGCCGCGGCGCGCCTTCCTTCCAGCCGTACCAGATGGGTTCGTACTTGGTGTGGTAATCCTTGCGGGAGAGCACCGGCTGCTGCTTGTGCCAGATGACGGTGCTGGACCAGTGGAAACCTTCCGCCGCGAGGGTGAGCATATTGTTGCCCCATTCCTGCGCGGACATGACCACGTAGACCATCGCGCCGGGCTTGACGGCGGCGGCCAGCTGCCCGTAGGCGGCTTCCATGAACGCCTTGAAATCCTCGGTGGACATGGCGTCGTTGAGGATAGTGCGGGGTTTATACCCCTGCGCGTTACCCTCGGCGACATCAGCGCCATAGTTCACGTTCCATGGCGGGTCGGTGAACACGCAATCAGCCTGCACTCCCTCCAGCAGGCGCTGTACGTCCGCTGCCACGGTGCTGTCGCCGCACATCAGGCGGTGCCGCCCCAGCAGGAACACATCGCCCCGGCGGGCAAACGGCGGGTTCTCCGTTTCCGGCTCAGGCGCATCATCCTCAACGATCTCCGGCACGGCTGGTTCTTCCGAAAGGTTGAACCCGAAGTCGAAGCCTTCGAAGTCCAGCCCGTCCATTTCGGTCGACAGCAATTCCGAATCCCATTCGGCCAGCTCGCCGGTTTTGTTGTCCAGCAGGCGGTATTTGCGCTTCTGCTCCTCGGTGAGGCCGGACACGCGGCAAACCTCCACCTCCCCGTACCCGAGCTGGCGGAGCGCCTTGTAGCGGGTGTGGCCGGCGAGGATGGTGTTGCTCTCGTCCACGATGATCTCATTGATGTAGGTGCACTGCCGGATGCTCTCCAGCACCGCGGGCACGGCCTGATCGTTCCGGCGTGGGTTATGGTCGTAGGGGATGATCTGCGAAAGGGGCAGGGTGATGTGTTCCTTCATGGTTGTTCACGCTCCAGATGCTCGACAGCCTCCCGATGCATGCGATCACACGAGACGGAGGAGCGCTTGATGGTGGCGGGAATATCCGCCCACGGCACAGCTTGGTTATAATACAGCTCGATTACGCTGCGGGGATCCAGCTCAAGCGCGGCGAGCCCCGGCGCGATGCCCGTCCAAAGGGTATCCGCTTCCCGGCGCGCCTGCTCTGCCGCGGCATGTTCTTTGGTATAGCGGCCGGCGTTGTTCGTCAGCGGGCAATCTCCGGTGCCGCCGATATCCATGGCGCGGCGGGCGCCGACGCCCTGCGTGGCGCGGTGGAGGTATTCCGCGGCGTTTTCCCGGTGGACGGCTTCCCAAAGGCGGAGCTGCCGCAGGCGGGCGAGGGTATGACGGATGGCGGGCATGGGCAGGCCTCCTTTCGGTATTGAATGAAACGTAAAGAGAGCGGCCCCGCTTCAGGGTCGCTCTCTTAATGGGTCGTTGGGTCAGGCCATCTTCAGTTTTTCCAGCAGTGCTTCCTGCAGCGTCTGAGAGAAGTTGACGCCCTGCTTCTCCGCTGCCTCATTCATCCACTGAGGGATGGACAGGGTCTTCTTTACGGCCTGTTTATTGAGGCGCTTGCGGTATTCCAAGGTATTTGCCTTGATCAGTGTGACGGTGGCATCCCCAGCGTTTAGGGCCTTGGGGTCGCTTGGCTTCGGGATGGGCTTGTGATCATCTTCCAGCTGGATCAGACACATGGCAAGAACATCCTCAGCCATGGTCAAAGCGCCAGGCAAATCATCAGCGCAGGTGAAGCAGCCAGGCAGGTCGGGGAAGACAACGTTATACCCATCGTCTTCTTTCTCCAAAAGCGCAGCGTAAACATGCTCATTCATTACGTGTCCTCCTTTCAAGGTCACTCTATATCATGCGGGAGAGGGTGGGGGCTTATTTCAGCCCCGCCTCTTTGAGTATCCTCTCCGCGGTTCCCTTCTTCAGTTCCTGTGCGTTGTGGCGCGGGACCGGAAAATGTTGTTTGCTGACTGGGCTATACCACATCTCATGATTGGCGCCTTCCCAGTCTTTATAACATTTCCCATCGCGGAGTATCCGCTTCATCTCGCTGACCTTCACGGATCACCCCCCTTTCAGTAGCATCATACTACGTATGATTACGTATGTCAATGCTGTTTTGGAGGACGCTACGTGGGGAACCATGTCGGCGGTGTCACCGAAATGGTTTACGCTTTGATGGAAAACCCACCGCTGTGGGCGGCGGGTTTCGATGGATTTTTGGATTGTCTGTAGTATAGCATAGGCGTTGTGCACGCGTAAAGTGCATCATTTGTGCACGCAGTTTGTGCATTCAGCCCACGGCGATTGCCCCATACAGACGAATCGCGACGATACGCACCAGCCTAGATCTGTTCCTCCGTACCGTACTTTCGTCACACTGGAGCGCTTCAGCCATTTCCCAATCCGCGCTTCCGTCGAAGTAGCGAGCAGGTACGGTCGTGAAATACGCATCCCGTTCAATGGCCTTAAGCGCCTTCTGAATCGTCTCCACTTCCTGCCGATCCATGGCCATGCGTGCCCGCAGGTCGTTCATAACAGCCTCGGCCATTTCCTCCGGATCGACACGCACGCCGCTTTGGGAGAAGCGGACGATGCCTTTGCTTTTCCCCTGCAGGATACCGGCTTCCATATCGGCCAGGCGGGCGGAATCATCCTGTAGCTTCTCCAGCAGGTGCGGGTAGGCGTAGAGGCGACGCTCGGTTTGCTTGTATATGTTGCGGGCGTTCTCGGCTTGCGCTACGCAGGTGGCAGCCACCGCGCGCCCGACGGCACGCTCCACGGCCTCATCGATCACGCTGAGGAGCTTGGGGGAAAGCTGGTCGTTTGGCATGGGCGGTGGCAGCCCCTTTCGAAGTAAAAGAATATAAAAATATATTCTATGGGGAACTGGCGTTTTCCTGTCAAGAATGTTTTTCGCAATATCACATGCGCATTAACAAATTTCGAGAAGACCACACTGCAAATAGCTATGCCTCGCATTCTCCTAATAGATGGATGGTGATAATTTGAAAGCATTTTCGAGGATAATACCAGAAAACTTACGATACTGGCTTGATGTAAATTCAAACTTGTCTTTTGAAAAATCATATCTCCATCCGCAAAAAACATTGTTATAGAACGGGAAGTCTTTTACACCATTAACACTTAATTGCCTTGTCAACGCAATGATGAAACCATTGATTGAGATTACTGATAAAAGCATCGAATCTGTGACATTCCAGTACTCGGGCATATTCATTTTTATGGCACCAAAGTATGCCCTCAATGTATCGGAACAGAATTGTACATAATCGTGTAATGCTTTATTCTCCATCCCAATTACAGCAAGCTTATCTCCATCCCAAAACTCAAAAAGGCTCTTTCTTCCCTCGGTTGGCTTAACTGTTACAAGATACCGTAAAGCAAAGCGAACTATAGATGCAGTTCTAATTTTTCCATTCTCGAGTGATGATATTTGGAGAAGCCCCTTGAATATTCCTTGTTTGTTGAGACTCTCAATAACAAATTGCGCAATACTCTCATCGTCGATCGGGAGCTGGATTCTCTTAATGTGCATCAGCACGTTTTGAGGAACTGATTTTGAGTTTGAATTAATGTCGAGAAAAATCCCGCTTTGGAACCTTATTCGTTGCTCTGATGTCATTGTCGTTGGGAAGACTAAGCCAGTTACAAGCAAGTGTAGCTGTTTTCTCAGGTTCGCAATTTTTTGCTCTTGTTTTGTATTTGTTCCGCTTTCATAATGAAGTGTACCCCATGTCAAGTACAAAATTTGCTTAGTGGTAGTTCGTCCGCGACGAGCTGTGATATAATGCCTTCGCTTTGCCGGTGACGAGGATAGGGCAACGTGGAGGCACGACCCGAGCGCGTCACCGGATTT
>JAAYUF010000045.1 GCA_012517815.1 Clostridiales bacterium | reverse complement strand
CCCGCCGCCCCGGTCCGGCGGCCCGCGACGCGCGGTCGGCCGGCCAATTTGTTGAGATTTGGGGAACGCACATGAAAAAGCGCGGAAAGAAACACCTCGCCCGAACCGGCCCGCTGTTGCTGATCGCAACCCCGGGCATCCTTTATCTGCTGATCAACAACTACCTTCCGATGTTCGGCGTGTTTCTGGCTTTCAAAAACTATAACTATTTCAAGGGGATTTTCGGCAGCGACTGGTGCGGGCTGGACAATTTCCGCTTCCTGTTCCGCACGCGGGACGCCTGGATCATGACCCGCAACACGCTGCTTTACAACACGGCCTTCATCGTCATCGGCACGGCGGCGGCGATCTTCCTCGCGGTTTTGATTTACGAGCTGGGGGAAAAGCGCCGCGCGAAGGTGTTCCAGTCCGCGCTGATGTTGCCCAACCTGTTTTCCTGGGTGGTGATCGGCTTTATCGTCTACGCATACTTAAACGCCGATACGGGCTTCCTCAATAACACCGTGTACCGGGCGCTGGGGCTTACGCCCGTAAGCTGGTACTCGACCCCCGGGCCGTGGCCGGTTTTTCTGGTGCTGGTGTATCTGTGGAAATACGCGGGGTATTTTTCCGTGGTGTATATCGCCAGCATCGCCGGCATCGACAAAAGCGTGTACGAGGCCGCGCAGCTGGACGGCGCGTCCAAACTGCAGCAGATACTGAAGGTCACGCTGCCGCTGCTCAAGCCCACCGTGATCATGCTTACGCTGATGTCCGTGGGGCGCATCTTCTTTTCCGATTTCGGGCTGTTTTACCAGGTGCCGCAAAACGCGGGCCGCCTGTTTGACGTGACCCAGACGATCGACACCTACGTGTACCGCGGGCTCATGGAGATCAACGACGTGGGCATGTCGGCCTCCGCGGCGCTGTACCAGTCCGCCGTGGGATTCCTGCTGGTGATGGGCGCCAACGCGCTGGTGCGCAGGGTCGATCACGAAAACGCGCTGTTTTAGGAGGCAAGCATGAACCGACTACCCAACGATGTCCGACGCTTTCGCGTTTTCGCGACGGTTACGCTGAGCCTTCTGTCGCTGATCGCGGTTCTCCCGATTTTGCTGATCGCCGTAGGGTCGGTCACGGACGAGAACGTGCTGGTGTCCACCGGCTACACCTACCTGCCCGCGAAGCTCAGCCTGGACTCCTACTACTACATGGTCAAGCAGAGCGCCATGATCCTGCGCTCCTACGGCATCACCCTGCTGGTGACCACGGCGGGCACGCTGCTGAGCCTCACGCTGACCACGACGCTGGCCTATCCCCTGTCCCGGCCGGATTTCCGGTTCCGGGGCGCGCTGTCGTTTTTTGTGTTTTTTACCATGCTCTTCAACGGGGGCATCGTTTCTTCCTACATCATGTGGACCAACATCTTCGGCATCAAAAACACCCTCTGGGCGCTGATCGTGCCCAACTACCTGGTTACGGCGTTCAACGTGTTTCTGGTGCGCAACTATTACGCCAACAACATTCCCCACGCGATGGTGGAATCCGCGCAGATCGACGGCGCCAGCGAGATGCAGATTTTCGTCAAGGTGATGCTGCCCATGGCCGTGCCCACCGTGGCGACGGTCAGCATGTTCAGCGGGCTCATCTACTGGAACGACTGGGTCAACGGGCTGTACTACATCTCCGACGCCAGGCTCTACAGCCTGCAAAACCTGCTCATCCGCATCATGAACAACATCCAGTTTCTGAAAATCAGCTCCAACGCGGCGCTGCTGGGCACGCAGAACATCGATCTGCCGGGCTCCTCGGTGCGCATGGCGATGGCGATGATCGGCATCCTGCCGATTATGGCGCTGTTTCCGTTTCTGCAGAAGTATTTCATCAAGGGCATCGTGATGGGCGCGGTGAAAGGATAAGGGGAGAGGCATATGACGGTTCGGGAAATCATCGACGGCGTGATCGCCAAAACGGGCGTCGCGCCGCTGCCGCAGGATCAGACCTGCGATCACCTGATGGCGGGCGACCCCGACATGGAAGTGCATCAAATCGCCACGACGTTCATGGCGACGGCGGAGGTGATCCGCAAGGCGGCGGCGCTCGGCGCGGACCTGATCATCACCCACGAGCCGACCTGGTTTACCGGCGCGGACGATACCGCCTGGCTCGCGGGCGACGCGGTGTACGAGGCGAAGCGGCGGCTGCTGGCGGAAACCGGCATCGCCGTGTGGCGCTTTCACGACCACATGCACAGGGACCCGCAGGACGGGATCTTTACGGGCTTCGACCTGGAAATGGGCTGGGAGCCGTACCGCCTGCCGGTGGAGGAATGCCCCGCCTTTTACGGGCGCAGGCACAACAAGGGCTTCTACCGCCTGCCCCGCACGACGCTGGGCGAGTTGGCCGATGCGCTCAAGGCGAAGCTGGCCATGCCGGTGATGCGGTTCATCGGCGACCCCGCTTCCCCGGTGGAGCGCGTGGCGCTGATGCCGGGCGGCGGCAGCCTGGGCTTGGGCTCGGAGCACATGCCCATGGACTGGATGCGGGAAGCCAACCTGGACGTGATCCTCTGCGGCGAAGTGACCGAGTGGACCCTGCCCGCTTATGTGCGGGACGCCTACCAGCTGGGGATGGCCAAGGGGATTCTGATTTTGGGCCATGAGCGCAGCGAGGAATGGGGCATGAAGCACCTGCCCGCGTGGCTTGCTTCGGTAACGGGGGGCATTCCGGCGGTGTTTGTGGACGCGGGCGAAACGTTCCAGTACCGGTAATCCGTTTTCAGTGCCTGAACGCGCCAAGGCGCACGAGCGATTTTCTTGTATGACGAGGAGCGGAAGCAAAGGCGCGGCGGGGCTGCGTCGGGCTTTTGCGGCGGGGTCACAGGAGAAAAGCGCCGTGCGAGGGGGCGTTCATGATGTGACAAACGGATGAACGGGAAAGCGCGGTCTGCCGGCAAGCCCGCCGCCCGTCGGCGGGTCGGGCCCATCCGCACGCACGCGCCCGAACCCCGCGGAACAGACGCGCCAATCCCCAGCCGGGGCGGCACCCAATCCGGGGGCGGGCGTTCCGCCTCTATTATCTGTCAGGAGGGATTTTCCGATGGCTGTTCTCACCTGTGACTACTACTCCCGCGCGCGCGTCGGTTTCCAGAGCTTTACGGCGGTCCTGCCGCTGGACCCGCCGCCGGACGCCCCCAACGCCGTGCGCTACACGCAGGGCCCGTGGCCCACGCTCTACCTGCTGCACGGCTTCAGCGGCAACCGCAACGACTGGCTGCTGCGCTCGGAGATCGAAACCCTCGCGGGCCGGCACGGCTGGGCGGTGATCATGCCCGACGGCGCCAACCGCTTCTATCTGGACAACCCGGACATCGGCGAGTATTACGGCGCGTATGTGGGCGAGGAACTGGTCGAGGTAACGCGCAGGATGTTCCCCCTGTCCCGGGAGCGCAAGGATACCGCCATCGGCGGGCTTTCCATGGGCGGGTACGGGGCGGTGCGCAACGGGCTAAACTACGCGGATACCTTCGGGCACATCGTGGCGCTCTCCTCGGCGCTGATCACCGAGGAAGTCGCGGCCATGACGCCCGAGGGCGGCGGCAATTTCATGGCGCCCTACGGCTATTTCCGGCATACCTTCGGCGATCCGGCCCGGCTGCCGGGCGGCGATAAGGACCCCAAATGGCTCGCCGGCGAACGCCTCCGGGACGGACGTGCGCCCCGGCTCTTCCTCGCCTGCGGCACGGAGGATTTCCTGATCGAACGCAACGAGGACTATCACCGCCACCTTACGGCCATCGGCTACCCCCACGAGTGGTGGGCGCGGCCGGGCGTGCATAATTTTACCTTCTGGAATCAGGCGCTGCCGGTCGCGCTGGACTGGCTTGGGCAGGCGTAACGCCGTTTGGCGGGGCCAGGCGCGCCAAGCGACGGCTCGCGCTTTGCCGGAACGCCCGCGCCGCGCGGGGAGCAGCTGTCCTTGGTTGACAAACGCCCTCGGCGGTCAACCGCCGCGCGGGCTGCAACCGACGGTCGGTCATAACCGCCCAGGGCTTTCAACCGTAACCTGTTGGGCGACCGCCCGCGGCTGTCAGCCGCCGCGGGTAGCACGACCCACGGGCGGAGCCGCCGCCCCCGCATACCCTGACATGGAATTACGAAGGACGGACGCAACATGACCTTTGCAGCACAGCACGTGATGACCCTGCGCGTCACCGTAGGGCCGGAACAGGTCGTCGGGCAGACGCCGCAGGGGCGGCTGGTGATCATCCCCATCACAGGCGGCACATTCGAGGGGGTCGGGATCCGCGGCCGCGTGTGCCCGGGCGGGGCGGACTGGAACGTGACCGCGGCGGGTTCGCTCAGCCATGTGCTGGCGCGCTACTGGTTGGAGACGGACGACGGCGCGGTGATCGCCGTGGAAAACGAGGGTTGGCTGGATTCGGGCGATACGTCCGCCGTATGGCGCACCACTCCCCGCTTCCAGTGCGATGTGAACGGGAAGTACGCTTCGCTGGTTACCGGCGGCTATGTGGGCGAACTGCGCGGCGTGGCGCCCGACCGCGTGGAGATCATGGTCTGGCGGCTGAGCTGAGGGCGGGGCGATGTCACGCGGATGTCATCCGGTTGACAACGCCGCGGCGTTATGGTATCGTGTGAGTACCTGAAAACGAGGTGATCACCGCATGCCGACGCTCAAGGAAGTGGCGGACAGGGCCGGCGTTACCGTCACAACGGTTTCCCGCATGCTCAACAAACCGGAAAAAGTCCATCCCTCAACCATCAAGAAGATCCGCCAGGCGATGCGTGAGCTGGATTACCAGCCCAACGAGATCGCGCGCTCGCTGTCCAAAAAAACCAGCAATTTCATCGGGCTGATTGTCCCTTCCGCGCGCAACGCGTTTTTTGCCAAGGTGATCGAGAGCATGGAGCGCTACTCGGCCGCGTGCGGCTACAAGCTGCTGCTGTGCGTATCCAACCACGAGCGCAAGAAGGAAATCGACTATTTCGGCATGCTGCGCGCCAACAAGGTGGCCGGGGTGATCATCGCCAGCCACACCCAGGACATCGCCGAAAGCGTGACGCTGGACGCGCCGATCATCTCCATCGACCGCGTCATTTCGCCCGCCATTTCCGCCGTCTGCTCGGACAATTTCAACGGGGGCCGGCTGGCGGCGCAGCTGCTGGTGAAAAAGGGCTGCCGGCAGATCGCCTACTTTAACGGCGGCGTGACCTTAAAGGGGATGAGCGCCTCGCAGCGCCAGCAGGGCTTTGAGCAGGAGCTGCGGGCCATGGGCCGGGAGCCGATCATCCAGACCCACCTGGAGGACCGTTTCATTTCCATGAAGTATCAGGATATCATCGACTCGTTCTTTGCCACGCACCCCGGAATCGACGGCGCGTTCTGCTCCAACGACATTCTGGCGGCCGAGATGATCCGCTTCGCCTGCAAGAAGGGCATCCGCGTGCCGGAGGACCTGCGCGTGATCGGGTATGACGATATCGACCTGGCGGAGCTCTACCTGCCCTCAATCACCACCATCCGGCAGGCGGTGGAGGATATCAGCCACTATGCGGTGGAGAGCATCGTGCATTTCGGCGAACGGCCGATGCCCGCCACCACCATCTTCCCCGTGAAGCTGATCGAGCGGGAGAGCACGTGATGTTATCCGAACGTCGTACCCTTCGCGCGGTTCAAACGCCGATACGGTAAGCAATAAGCGGAGCCATGCCCGGCGGTTTCGCTTTTTTTCGAAAAAGCAATGTCATACGGTTGACATTCACGGAGCGACCCGCTATACTACAATCAGCGACTCGCCCTCTGCGGGGGCACGAAAAGAATAAGGAGGAACCATCCATGAAACACAGTCGGTTCATCGCACTCCTGCTGACCCTGCTGATGCTTTCCACCATGGTCACCATCGGCGCGGCGGCAGAAGGAGAAGTCAAGCTGACCTACTACAGCACGTCCGCGGAAGTCAACGCCATGTTTGAAACCATGTTCGCCAAGTACCATGAGCTCAACCCGAACGTAACGGTCGAGCTGATCCCCACGGGCGTTGGCATGGGCCAGCAGGAGCAGCTGCAGTCGCTCTTCGCCTCCGGCAACGCCCCCACGTTTATGAACATCGACCCCGCCAACATTCTGGATTACGAAGAAAAACTGCTGGTGTTTGACGAGAACACCGACTGGTTCCAGTACATGAACCCCGGCGCCATCGAAGCCGGCCGCATGAACGGCAAGGTGTACGGCCTGCCCTTCTCCACCCAGGGCTACGGGCTTTGCTACAACAAGCGCGTGGTGGAATCCGTAATCCCGGGCTTTGATCCCGCGACCATCAACACGCAGGACGCGCTGCGCACCTTCTTTGAAACGCTGGACGCCGCGGGCGTCGTGCCCACCCTGATCCACGGCGCCAACTGGTCCGTCGGCTGCCACTACCTGGGGCTGGCCTATGCCGTGCACGGCAAGGACGCCGAGAGCGGCGAAGCGTTCATCGAGAGCCTGATCGACGGCACGACCGATATCGCGACCGATCCGCTCTTCCAGGGCTATATGGATACCTACGACCTGCTGGTGAAGTACAACCTCCGCAAGGACGATCCGCTGGTGGGCGATTACAACGCCGATAACGCCGCCTTCGGCGCCGGCGAGTGCGCCACCTTCTTCATGGGCGACTGGATGTGGACGGTGCTGGGCACCCTGGAAAACAAGGATACCGAGTACGGCTACATCCCCGTGCCGTGGAGCAACGACCCCACCGCCTACGGCAACACCGAAGTGGTCGTCTCCATGCCCAAGGTGATGTGCATCGACGCTTCCCAGAGCACGCCCGAGCAGCAGGCCGCCGCGCTGGAACTGCTCAAGTGGATGCTCACCTCCGCCGAGGGGCAGGAGTACTTCATCCAGGCCGGCTTCTCCATGCCGTACAACAACGTGCGCAAGGACGCCGTCTATAACTCCATGACCCAGGCCATCGCGGGCTACTCCGCCGTGGGCAAGACCATCAACATCGGCTGCTTTACCTACCTGACCGGCGACGCGTGGGCCAAGACCGGCGATATGATGCTCAAGTACACCGTGGGCGCGATCGACCGCGCGCAGCTGGCGCAGGAAATCAACGATTTCTGGAAGACGCAGACCAAGCACTGATCCTCTGGCGTACCGGTTGCGGCGTCGGCGCGGGTGCGCCGGCGCCGCATTCACAATGCGGGGAGGGAAGCC
Organism: Clostridiales bacterium; assembly: GCA_012517815.1. Taxonomy (GTDB): domain Bacteria; phylum Bacillota; class Clostridia; order Christensenellales; family Aristaeellaceae; genus CAXXOK01. The sequence goes on along the minus strand of JAAYUF010000045.1, from coordinate 2,652 downwards.
TGAATGAGAGAGAAAAGCCCGATCAAGCGCGCGGCCACCTTTATCGCCTTTAACGGTCTGTCGCTGTTTGCGTTTTTCAGCGTCCTGATCATCCCGTTTATCTATGGGCTGATCCTGACGTTTACCGACTGGAACGCGATTTCCGATACCTTCCGGTTTATCGGCTTTGCCAACTATGCCACGGTTTTTTCGGATAAGGAGTTTGTGCGCCAGTTCCTGATCACCATCCGCTATGTGGTGATTTCGGCGGTGCTTTGCAATCTGTTCGCGTTTACCATCGCCTATTTCCTCACCAGCGGGATGCGCGGGCAAAACCTCCTGCGCGGGGGCTTTTTTATCCCCAACCTGATCGGTGGCATCATCCTGGGCTACATCTGGAAATTCATCTTCGCCAACGTGCTTACGCAGCTGGGCAAGGGCTTTGGCATCGCGTGGCTGAAAACGTCCTTCCTGACCAACCCCGACCGCGCCGTGTGGGCGATGATCATCGTGACGGTGTGGCAGTACGCGGGCTATCTGATGATGATCTACATCGCGGGCTTCGTGGGCATCCCCAGGGATGTGCAGGAGGCCGCGGATATCGACGGCGCGCACGGCCTGCGAAAGCTCGGCAGCGTGACCATTCCGCTGATGGTGCCCTCGTTTAACATCTGCCTGTTCATCACCCTCTCGCGCTGCTTCATGGCCTACGATCTCAACCTTGCCCTGACCAACGGCGCGCCCTACGGCTCCACCCAGCTGGCGGCCATGCACGTGTACCAGAAGGCTTTCATGTCCAAGCAGTTCGGCGTGGGGCAGGCGGAGGCGATCGTGCTGTTCATCGTGGTGGCGCTGATCTCCGTTACGCAGGTGCTGCTCAATAAAAAGCGGGAGGTGGAGGTATGACGGCCCGCTTGCGCAAAAGACGCCCCGTGAGCACCGTCGCGGTGTTCGCGCTGCTGATCCTTTTCCTGGTGCCGTTCTATCTGGTGCTGAACAACTCGTTTCGCACCACGGAGCTGTTCGTTTCCTCCCCCTTCCGGCTGACCGGCAGCCTGGACCCCAAAAACTACGTGTCCGCGTTTCAGAAAATGCGGTTCATGAACGGCCTGGGCAACTCGTTTCTGATCACGGTGTGCAGCGTGGCGCTCATCATGGTCACGGCCTCGATGTCCGCGCACTATCTGGTGCGCAACCGCACGAGGCTTTCCGCCGGCATTTTCGGCCTGATGGTGGCCTCGATGATCGTGCCCTTTCAGGCGGTGATGATCCCGCTGGCGAAAATCTACGGCTCCCTCAACCTCTACAACAACCCGTGGACGCTGATGTTTTTCTACATGGGCTTTGGGCAGTCGTTCGCCATTTTTATCTTCCACGGGTTCATCAAGGGCATCCCGTTTGAGCTGGAGGAGGCGGCGCTGATCGACGGCTGCGGGAAGCTCAAGAACTTCTTTCGCATCGTGCTGCCCAACCTCAAGCCCGTGATGGTGACCGTGCTGATTTTGGACGTGCTGTGGATCTGGAACGATTTCCTGCTGCCCAGCATGGTGCTGCTGTCGCCGGAGCTGCGCACGCTGCCGCTGTCCACCTACAGTTTTTTTACCACCTACAGCGTGGATTACGCGCCCCTGATGGCGGGTCTGGTGCTCACGATCATCCCGGTGATCGTGCTCTACCTGCTGTGCCAGCGGCAGATCATCGAGGGCGTCGTGCAAGGCGCCATCAAGTAGAGGAGTTTGCGTATGCCGGAGTATCGCGTCCTGCCGCAAGGCAACCCGATCCTGTTTTTTGGCCGTACCCTGTATGACGCGCGGCAGCAGGCCATGTTCTTCAACTGGAGCGCGTCCGGTTTCCGGCTGGCCTTCGAGGGCGCGCGGCTGGAGGCGGAGATGGTCGCCTTTGCCGAAACCTTCCCCGGGGAAGGCCCCAACCTGCCCTATATCGCCGTGTTTGCGGACGGCGCGCCCCAGCCCGCGCAGACCCTGCGCGTGGAGGAAGGCGTGAGCCGCGTGACCCTGTTTGCGGGCGATCAGCCCGGGGCGCATACCCTGCGCGTGGTCAAGCGCTCGGAAAACTCCAAGGGCCGCCTGGGCCTGCGCGCCCTTTGGACGGACGGCCGCCTGACGGCCCCGCCGGCCCCGGAAGCCAGGCTGAAACTGGAGTTCGTCGGCGACTCCATCACCTGCGGTTTCGGCAACGATATGGCCGCGGAGGAAACCGTGTTTGACGTCGCCAAGGAGAACGTCTTTACCGCGTACCCGGCGGTCACGGCCGGGCTGCTGAACGCCGACTACCAGTGCGTGTGCATTTCGGGCATTCCGCTGTGCTGGGCGTCCGACCCGGAGTACCGGCTGCGGTTGCCCGCGTTTGACGGCTTTACCCCGCCGGTGCGCGCCATGGAGCACCACTACGCCTGCGCCGACCGCAACCACGAGGAGGCCATGGGGCTGACGGAAGGGTTCACCCCGTGGGACTTTGCGCGCTTCCGGCCGGATGCGGTGATCCTCAACCTGGGCACCAACGACGCGTTCCGCCTGCGGGTGTCCGGTTGCAGCCCGGAGGAGGAGGCGCATTTCATCCGCCGGTACGAGGCCTTCCTGCGCCAGGTCCGCCGCCTGAACGGGCCGGCGCCGGTGATCGCCTGCACGCTGGGCTCGATGGACTACTACCTGT
>JAAYUF010000044.1 GCA_012517815.1 Clostridiales bacterium | reverse complement strand
GGGAGATCGTCGCCATCGCGCGGGAGCGCCACATCCCCGTGCAGGAGGTGGACCGCGCCCGGCTGGACGCCATCGCCGACCATCATCAGGGCATGCTTGCCTTCGCCTCGGCCTACCAATACCATACCGTGGAAGAAATGCTGGCCCTGGCCGCGGAACGCGGCGAAGCGCCCTTCCTGGTGCTTTTGGACGGCGTGACCGATCCGCACAACCTGGGCGCGATCATCCGCACCGCAGAGTGCGCGGGCGCGCACGGCGTCATCGTGCAGGAGCGCCGCGCCGTAGGCCTCACCCCGGCGGCGGTCAAAGCCAGCGCAGGCGCTGTGGAACACATCATGGTGGCGCGCGTGGTCAACCTCGTGGCCACCCTTGCAACCCTCAAGGCGCAAAACATCTGGACCTATGCCGCCGATATGGCCGGCGAGGACTATGCCGGCGTGGACTTTGCCGGCGGCGTGGCCGTCGTGGTCGGCGCGGAAGGCGAGGGCGTGAGCCGCCTGGTGCTGGAAAGCTGCGACAAGCGCGTATCGCTGCCGGTGCGCGGCAAGCTGGACAGCCTCAACGCCTCCGTGGCGGCGGGCATCCTGCTGTACGCAGTGCTGCGCAGCCGCTGAAGCCGTGAAGCCAATCCTGTTTGTGGACGGCTACAACATCATCGGCGCGTGGGCGGAGGCGGAACGCGAGGGCTGGCCGCTGGACGAGTCCCGCGACCGGCTGACGCACCTGTTGCAGGACTACGCCGGGTATTCCGGGCAGGAAGTGGTGCTGGTGTTTGACGGGCACCATAGCGAGCGGCCGATCGCCACGGTGGAAACCGGAGCGAGCCTGACCGTCGTCTACACCCGGCACGGACAGACCGCCGACCAGTACATCGAGCGCGCTTGTGGGGCGCTGCCGGTGTACCGGGAGGCGCGCGTGGCTACCAGCGACCATCTGGAACAGACGATGATCCTGGGGCGCGGGGCCACGCGCCTCTCGGCGCGCGAGCTGTGGCGGGAGCTTTCCCAGACGCGCAGCCACGGCCGCGCCCGCCACGCGGCCGCCCCCGACGGCCGCACGTCGCTGTCCAGCGCGCTCAGCGACGAGCAGCGCCGCCAGCTGGAGGAGATCCGGCGCCGGAAATAACCCCCCAAACCAACACAAGGCAGGAATAGACGCATGACCACTCGACCGGACCGAAAACGCATCCCCGAACCCTATCAGGGGGATGACCATGACCCGATCCTGACCGCAGCCGAGGACATGGCGGAGTTTTTACGCGCGCAGGACGAGGAAGGCGCGGAGGAACCGACGGCCGAAGAGGAGGACACGCAACCGGTGGACGATCCATCCTGGGAAGCCTCGCTTAGAACCCGGTACGGCGAGAAGACGGACGAGGAGATCGTAGCCTTCGCGCAGGGCGGGGACAGCGTCGCGCTGGAGTACATGCTGGGCAAGTACAAGAATTTCGTGCGCTCCAAGGCGCGCAGCTACTTCCTGATCGGCGCGGATCACGAGGATATCGTGCAGGAAGGGATGATCGGGCTGTTCAAGGCCATCCGCGACTATCAGGCGGAGCGGCTGTCCAGCTTCCGGGCGTTTGCGGAACTGTGCATCACCCGCCAGATCATCACCGCCATCAAGACCGCCACCCGGCAGAAGCACGTGCCCCTCAACAGCTATGTGAGCCTCAACAAGCCCATTTACGACGAGGAAAGCGATCGCACCCTCATGGACGTGATCGTGGAAGGGCACGCGCAAAACCCCGAGGAGCTGATCATCGGCCGCGAGGATATCGTAAGCATCCGCGACCGCGTGGACGAGGTCTTGAGCTCGCTGGAGCAGGAGGTGCTCAGCGCCTACCTGGACGGAAAGAGCTATCAGGAAATCGCCGATAAGCTGGGCCGCCACGTCAAGTCGATCGACAACGCGTTGCAGCGCGTGAAGCGCAAGCTGGAAAAGTTCATGGAAGAATCGAAAGCCCACGACGACGACTGATCGGGGGCTTCCGTCCTATTATACGGTACCGCGGCCCGCGGCGCGGGCATCAGGCGGAGAACACGGGGAGGTGCGCGGCCGTGCCGGATGAGATTTTCGAGCTGGTATCGCAGGGCGCGCGCTACTGGTTCCTGTTCCTGATGGTGCTCATCGTCTGGCGAAGCTACCGGTGGCTCGCGCGCGACCGCCGGCAGCGCAAGAAACGCCTGCGCCTGCTGCCCGACGCCGGGTATGTGGGCGAGCTGGTGGTCCTTCGCGGCAACGAGGAACTGGAAACGGGCCTGGCCCTGCCGGTATCCGGCGAGGGCGTGCTGGGCAGCGTACGCGGGGACGACGTGTACGTCCCGGTGCGCGGGGTGCGCCGCAAGCACCTGTGGTTCACGTTTGACGAGGATCAGGGCCTGTGCATGGAGCCCTACGGGCGGCAGCGCATCGAGGTGGACGGCCGGACGTATACGGGCCGCCGTGCGCGCGCCTTTCTTGCGCACGGGTCCCGCCTGACGGTGGGCGAAGCGGAGCTGCGGCTGCGGCTGTTCGCGGGGTATGAGTTTGCGGGCGCGCGCGCCGCGACCGAGGCCGCGCCGACGCAAGCGCCGGACACGGCGCAGACGGCCTTCACGCCCGAGCAGCTGGCGGCGTTCCGGCAGTTGCAGGCGGCCGCGTGGCAGGCGGCCCCGCAGCCAAACGGGCCGACCGCGCCATTCCCGGGGGACGCGCCCCAGCAGGGCTTTGCGCCCGCGCAGCAGCCCGGCACGGCGGCGCCGTACCCGCAGGGGGCGGCACCGCCCGACACCCGGGACGCTTCGGGCGCCATGGCCCCGGCCGCCGTGTCCGCGACGCTTTCCACGGAACGGGGCGATTTCGCCCTGCCGCCGCGGATGGGCGCCGGTCACGCCCTCCTCCCGCCGGAACCGGCGGAGGAGGACGAAGCGGAACCGGTCTACGGGGACGCGCAGGAACCATTTGGCGAAGAAGAACCGGTACCCGATTACGGGGCAGAAACAGAACCGGCGTATCGGGTTCCGTCGCCGGCCGAGCCGCGGGGGTCTCTTTACGCGGAAAGCGCAACCGCCCGCAGGCGGCGGGTACGGCTCAATCCGCTACCGCCGCTTAACGAGGGCGGGATACCGTCCGAGGATCCGTATCGCGGCGCGGCCGCCGGATGGAACGGCACGACGGACGGGGGCGGGTGGGCGCAGGCCGATCCCGACGGGGAAACGGCCGATGCGCTGTGGGAACGGGCGCATTCGGCGGAGAGGGCTCCCGCCCTGCGACGCGTGCCCGACGAAGCGGACGCGCCCTGGGCGGCTTCCGGCGCGCCGGTGCCGGGCGGAGCAACGTTCGCGCCCCGCGTCACCTTCTATCCGCCTGTGGCGGAGAACGACGCCGATGCCGATGCGCCCCCGTATGAGGACGAGCCTGTCCGCCGGGCGCGCGAGGGCGCGAGCCTGCCGGGCGGCGAACCCGGCGCGCCCGGGGCCTACGCGGACTATATCGGGGCGGAGCCCGCAGGGACGGAGGACCCCGCCGGGGACTGGCCCTACGCGGCCTACCCCCAGAGCGAGGCGCGCTTTGCCGACGGCGGCTATACCTATCCCGAATATGTCGAGCCGGAGATCGACGAGCCCTATGAATACGCCGACGAGGACGAGGCGCCCCGCAGCCTGTACGTGGACCCCGACGAGGCCGCCCGTGCCAAGAAGATGCTGTGGGACCGTTACCTGAAAGGGGGGCGGCGCGGATGAGAAGGGCAGGCGAAGGCCGCAGGCTCCCGCCCCGCCGCAGGCCGGACCGGCGGCTGGTATCGGCGATGATGCTGTTTTTCTTCAGCGCGTTTTTCCTGATCGCCCTGAAGGGAGAGCTTCGCTGGCAGGGCTTCGCGCTGGCGCTGGTCGTGCCCGCGCTGATCTATGTGGCCACCATGGGTTTGCCGCGGTTTTTCCCCGCGGACAAGCTGCTTTTGGCCATCGCGAACTTCCTGTGCGCGCTGGGCGTGCTGGTGCTCTACTCCACCGATCTGGACGCGGGCACGTCCCGCGGGCTGCAACAGGCGGTGTACTACTCCACCGGGATTGTCGCGATGCTGTTTTGCATCCTGCTGGTGCGCTATGTCCGGCGGTGGAAGTTCCTCATCAGGCTGGTGGTGCTGGGGGCCGCGGCGCTGCTGGCGCTGCCGCTGGCCATCGGCACCGAGCAGAATGGCGCCATCAACTGGATTAACCTTGGCGGTACCAGCCTGCAGCCCAGCGAAATCGTGAAAATCGCGCTGCTGCTGATCCTGAGCTACTACATGAGCCGCCGGCAGTTTTGGGCCTGGCTGCTGTTCGCCGGGTACTGCCTGGGGGTCTTGATGCTGCAAAAGGATCTGGGCACGGCGCTGATCTACTACACAACCACGCTGCTACTGTTTTTCTCCTCCACGGGCAACCTGCCCCTTACGGGGCTGGGGCTGGTGGGCGGCGCGGGCGCGGCGGTGCTGGGCTACCGGATGTTCGCCCACGTGAAAAAGCGCGTGGCGGTCTGGCAAAACCCGTGGATGTACTATGAAACCAGCGGCTACCAGATCGCGCAAATATTGATGGCCATCGCCTCGGGCGGGCTGTTTGGCGTGGGGCTGGGCCTGGGCGCGCCGCGCGTGATCCCGGTGTACTTTACGGACTGCATTTTCGCGGTCATCTGCGAGCAGTTCGGCATTATCTTCGGCGTGCTGGTGCTGGTGATGTACGTCATCCTGATCCTGCGCGGCACTTCCATCGCGGTGAGCGCCCGGCACAGCTTTCACGCGCTGCTGGCGATGGGCGCCACCCTGATGCTGGGCGTGCAGACGTTCGTCATCATCGGCGGGGTGCTCAAGCTGATTCCCCTGACGGGCGTCACCATGCCGTTTGTGAGCTACGGGGGCACGTCGCTGGTCAGCTGCATGGGGCTGATCGGGCTTTTGCAGGGCGTCGCCAGCATCAACCAGGACGATTTCGCCTATGATTACGAGATCAGCCACAGCCTCAGCGAGGAACTGACCCTGCCCAACGCCGAAGGATAACGGAAACGCCCAGCAGATGGAGAGGAGGAAACCGCCATGAAACAGCTGCGCTCCCGTTTTCGCGTGATGACCCTGCTGGTCGTCGGGCTATTGTTTGTGGCGGGGCTCTACGGCGTGTACAGCGTGACCATCTACGGCAGCCGGTGGTTCAGCAACAGCAAGAACACGCGCTATCAGGCCGCCAGGCGCACGGTGATCGCCGGGGACATCATCGACCGTAACGGCGTCGTGCTGGCGACCACCGATGCAGACGGCGAGCGGGTGTACCAGTCCGCCATCAAGGCGCGCAAGGCGACCGTGCACCTGATCGGCGACCGGGACGGCAACGTCGCCAACGGCGTGGACTCCTTCCAGGCCAACTATCTGCTGGGGTTTGAAACCTCGCTGAGCGAGCGCGTGGCGGCGCTGCTCAAGGGCGAAACCCGCCGCGGCGACGACGTGACCCTGACCGCGGACAGCAAGCTGTGCGCCAAAATCGTCAGCGCTTTTGATACCAACGCGCAGACCAAGGGGAAAAGCGGCGGCGCGGTGGTCATGAACTACCGCACCGGCGAAATTCTGGCGCTGGTGAGCCTGCCGGTGTTCGATCCGCAGAACATCACCCAGGCCGATCAGGAAAACCCCCAGCACCCGTTCTGGAACCGGGCGCTGCAAAGCACGCTCGCCCCGGGTTCGACGTTTAAGATCATCACCGCGGCCAGCGCGCTGGAAAACCTGGAGGGCATCACCAGCCACCTCTTCCTGTGCACGGGCGCCACGCAGGTGATGGACCAGACCATCCGCGACTATAACCTGGCGCAGCACGGCAGCCTCACGCTGGAAAAGGCGTTCACCGTCAGCTGCAACAACGCCTTCGCCCAGTGCGCCCTGATCCTTACGGACGCGAACCTGCGCAGGACCGCCGAAAATTTCGGCTTTAACGACAACTTCCTGTTCCGCGACATCGTGGTGGAAAACAGCGTGTACCCGACCACGAACCGCAACGCCGTTGAAATCGCCTGGAGCGGCGTGGGCCAAAGCCAGATCGGGGCGACGCCCCTGCACATGTGCATGGTGGGGGCCGCGATCGCCAACGACGGCGTGATGATGGAGCCGCGCCTGATCGCCCGGGTCAAAAGCCCGTCCGGCACGGTGCGGGTACGCTACGTCCCCAAGGAGTACCGCCGCGCCGTTCCCACCGGGATCGCGGACGTGCTGCAAAGCTACATGCAAAACGTGGTCGCCTCCGGCACCGGTTCGGCCGCGCGGGTCACGGGGCTGACCATCGCGGGCAAAACCGGCAGCGCCGAAGCCTCCGTCAACGGCGAGGACGTGACCAACGCCTGGTTTGTGGGCTACATCGCCGACGACGCGCTGCCCTACGCCTGCTGCGTGCTGGTGGAAAGCGGCGGCAGCGGCGGCGGCGTGGCCGCGCCGATCGCGGCGACGATCTTCAAATACCTCAAGGACAACTACGGCGACTGAGCCGCCGGGTTTCCCTCCCTGTGCGCCGCGCCCCGCGGGGCGTCGGCGCCGCTTTTTATTGAGCGGGAAACGGCTTGTCGCCGGAGAAAGGGTGGCTTTGCATGTGGCATGATCTGGTCTTTTCCGTCAACACTGTGTTTCCCCTGCTGCTGATGATGCTGGCGGGGCTTGTGGCCCAAAAGCTGCGCATCATCGGCGCGGAGGGGGTCCGGCAGGCCAACAGCGCGGTGTTTCACATCTTCCTGCCGCTGCTTTTGTGCCTGAACATCATGGATACGGAGGCGGGGCGGGCGCCGGATGTGCGAACGCTGCTGTACGCCATGGCGGGGGTGGTCCTTTCCTTCCTGCTCATGTTTCCGCTGGCGCGTCGCCTGAGCCCCGCGCCCGAAGCGCGCGGCGTGCTGATACAGGGCGTGGCGCGCAGCAATTACGCCATTTTCGGCATCCCGCTGGTGCTTATGATGTACCCCGACGCCAACCACTCCGTGGCGGCGCTGATGGTGGCGGCGGTGGTGCCGCTGTTTAACGTGATGGCGACCATTGCGTTGATGATGCACAGCGGCAGAACCGTCCGCCTGGGCAGCATCGTGCGCGGGGTGCTGGTCAACCCGCTGATTCTGGGCACGCTGGCTGGCTTTGTGCTGTGGCGGCTGGGGTGGACCTTTCCGACGGTGCTGGACAAACCCCTGCGGGGGCTGGCGGGCGTCGCCACGCCGCTGGCGCTGTTTCTGCTGGGGGCGAGCCTGGATTTTGACAAGGTGCGCGCCAACGCGCGGCTTTTGACGGTGGGCGTGTTGGGCCGGCTGGTGGCGGCGCCCATGGTGTTCCTCGCCGGGGCCGTGGCGCTGGGCATCCGGGATGTTAACCTTGCCACGCTGATCGCGGTGTTTGCCTCGCCCACGGCCGTGAGCAGCTATCCCATGGCGCAGCAGCTGGGCGGGGATACGGACTTCGCGGCCGCGCAGGTCGTGCTGACCACCGCGCTGTCGGGCATAACGGTCTTTTTATGGGTGTTCGCATTCAAATCGATGGGCTTCCTGACCTGAACCCGGGGCCTGGCGGTTGCCGTGGAGGCGGCCGGAGACGGGCTTCAAACGGCTTCCATCCGGGTGTGCATCAAAGCCTGCGAGCGGTTTTCCGCCGTGACGGAGCGCGGAAGCGAAGGCGCAGCGGCACAACGCCGGGCTTTCGCGTCGAAGGCACGGGGGCACCATGCCGTGGGCGGGAGGCGGGAAGGACTTGAAAACGGAGGACGCCCCTTCCTGACGATCTCCGGCCGGGCAGCCGGGCCGCAGGCGGGGGGCGCTATTGGGCAGGCGGTTCCATCCCGCGGCTGGGGGAGATCGCGGCCCATTCCGACGATCCGCTTTATCCGCCACAGGCCCCGGGGAGGGGAAAACCCCGCGCCGGTTGCGGTAGCCTTTGACAATCCCGGCGACTTGTGATAGGATATCCCCAACCCTCCCGAGGGGCCCATGGGCGAACGCCGCCCGCATGGCGCCGGAAAGAGAGCCGTCCCACCGGCTGAAAGGACGGTCACGCGCCAACGGCGGTTTCCCGCGCCCAACCGATCGGCCAATCCCCGACGGCCTGCCGCCGTTATCCGGCAACCAAAGTGAAAGCGCTCCGGCGCTTTAAGTCGGGTGGTACCGCGAAGGCTCCCTTCGTCCCAACAGCGGCCGTTGGCCGTGTGTGGGAGCGAGGAGCTTATTTTCATAGCGGAAGGAGACCCCGTCATGGCCAAACAGGAAGAAAAGAAATTTGTGGAGCACATCACGCCCCGCAGCGAGGATTTCTCGCAGTGGTACACCGACGTGATCCTGCAAAGCGAACTGGTGGACTACGCGCCGGTGCGCGGCTGCATGGTGATCCGCCCCTATGGCTACGCCATCTGGGAGCGCATCCAGCAGGAGATGGACCGGCGCTTCAAGGAGACCGGCCACCAGAACGTGTACATGCCCATGCTGATCCCCGAAAGCCTGCTGCTCAAGGAGGCCGAGCACGTGGAAGGCTTTGCGCCGGAGGTAGCGTGGGTAACCCAGGGCGGCAATGAAAAGCTCCAGGAACGCCTGGCGATCCGCCCCACGAGCGAGACGATCTTTTGCGCCATGTACAGCAAGTGGGTGGGAAGCTGGCGCGACCTGCCCATGAAGTACAACCAGTGGTGCTCGGTCCTGCGCTGGGAAAAGAGCACGCGGCCCTTCCTGCGCACCAGCGAATTCCTCTGGCAGGAAGGCCATACCATCCACGAGACGCCCGAAGAAGCGCAGGAAGAAACCATGCGCATGCTGGAGGTGTACCGCGAGGTCGCCCAGGACGAGATGGCCCTGCCGGTGCTCTGCGGCCGCAAGAGCGACAAGGAAAAGTTCGCCGGCGCGCAGGCCACCTACAGCATGGAAGCCATGATGCAGGACGGCAAAGCCCTGCAGGCCGGCACCAGCCACAACTTCGGCACCAACTTCGCCGTGGCGTTCAACATCCAGTTCCTCAGCAAGGCGGGCAAACTGGAGTATGTGCACGAAACCAGCTGGGGCGCAAGCACCCGGCTCATCGGCGCGATCATCATGACGCACGGGGACGAGCGCGGCCTGCGGCTGCCCCCCCGCATCGCGCCCATTCAGGTGGTCATCGTCCCCGTGGCGGCGCACAAGGGCGGCGTCATGGAAGCCTGCGACGCCGTGGCCGCGAGGCTGAAGGACGCGGGCTTCCGCGTGAAGCTGGACGACCGGGATACGCTCTCCCCCGGCTACAAGTTTAACGACTGGGAGTTGAAGGGCGTGCCCGTGCGGCTGGAGATCGGCCCGCGCGATCTGGAAAACGGCGTGGCGACGGTGTTCCGCCGCGATACGTGCGAGAAGGCGCCCATGCCGCTGGATACGCTCCCGCAAACGCTGGGCGGGCTGCTTGAGGAGATCCAGCAAAACCTGCTGGTGCAGGCCCGGGAGTTCCGCGACGCGCACATCACCGACGCGCACAGCATGGATGAACTCGCTTCCATCGTGGAAACCGGCTTCGCCCGCGCGATGTGGTGCGGCGATCGCGCCTGCGAGGACGCCGTCAAGGAGCGGACCAACGCCTCCAGCCGCAACATGCCCTTTGACCAGACGCCCATCGGCGACCGGTGCGTGTGTTGCGGCAAGCCCGCGAAGAACCTGATCTACTTTGCCAAAGCCTACTGAACTGAACAAACGGGAACGCGCGGGAAACCGCGCGTTCCGGCTTCACCGGGGGAGGGAACCGCGTGACGGGACGGGAAACGGAGAACTGGACGGCGGCAAACCGCATACCAACGCTGATCCTGTGGGACTGGAACGGCACGCTGCTGGACGACGTGCGCTACGCCATCGGCGTGCGCAACCGCGTATTCCCGCGCTTCGGCCTGCCGACGCTTGAGGGGCTGGAGGAATACCACGCGCAGTTCACCTTCCCGGTGCGGCAGTACTACGAGCGCGCGGGCGTGACGGACGCGAACTTCGTCCAGGTGGCCAACGCGTGGATGGACGAGTACGTGCGCGGCTTTCCAACCGTACCGCTGTTCCCGGACGCGCTGCCGGCGCTGGCGCGCTTTGACGCGGCGGGGTGCGTGCAGGCGGTGCTCTCCGCCAGCCATGTGGAGATGCTGCGCGATCAGCTTGCGCATGCTGGCATCCTCGGCCGCTTTGACGAGGTGTTGGGCCTTACCCATATTTACGCGACCAGCAAGGAGGCCGTCGGCCGGGACTACCTCGCGCGGCGGGCGCACGGGTCGCACGCCTGCGTGCTGCTGGGGGACACGTTGCACGACGCCGAGGTGGCGGCGGCGCTCGGCTGCCGGTGCGTGCTGGTCGCGCGCGGGCACCAGAGCCGCGAAACGCTGGAAACGGCGGGCGTGCCGGTATGCGGCTCGCTTTTGGCGGCGGCGGATCTCGTGCTTGGCAGGAAAACCGACAAGGTTTGAAGAAAAAGAGGGTATCAGGAAACGGCGTCGGCGGCGGCCGTCGCGGACGGCCAACGGCGCGGAGAACCCGGGATGCCTGAACCCTTGCGACGGGGTCGCAGCGTTGCTGGCAACCGGCAGGGGAGCGCGACGCATGGACGAATTGTTGAGGCTGCTGGCAACGGGGGAAGCGGACACGACGCCCGCGCTGGCGGCGCGGCTGCATTGCACGCCGGAGGCGCTCGCCGGGCGGCTTTTGGCGCTGGCGGCGGAGGGATACCGGCCGCAACCAGACGCGGCGGGTCGCCTGAGCCTTCGCCCCGCGGCCGACAGCCTGCTGCCGGGGGACATCCTCGCCGGTTTGCGCACGCGGACGCTTGGCCGGGGCGAGATCCTCTACGCGACGGAGATGGATTCCACCAACACCCAGCTTAAGCGCGCGGCGGCGGAGCGGAATCTGCCGGCGGGCAGCCTGGCCGTCTGCGACCGGCAGACCGCCGGGCGCGGCCGCCTGCAACGCGCGTGGGAAACGCCCGAGCCGGGCACGGCCCTGCCGTGTTCGGTGCTGCTGGCTCCGGACCTGCCGCCAGGGCAAGCCCATCTGGTGACGCTGGCGGTGGCGGTGGCCGCCGCGGCCGCCATCGCGGAAACCGGACTTTCACCGGGCATCAAGTGGCCCAACGACGTGGTCGTGGGCGGGAAGAAATGCGTGGGCATCCTCTGCGAGGCGGTCGCAACGGAAAAAGGCCCGCTGATTGTGGCGGGCGCGGGGTTCAACGTGCGGCAGCGGACGTTTCCGGAAACCATCCGGCACCGGGCGACGTCGTTGTGGCTTATGGGCGCGCACGGGGCGGACCGGCGCGCGTTGCTGTGCGCCTACCTTTCGCAGCTGGAGCGCGCGATGGCCGCGCTGGAAGCGGAGGGCCTCAGCGGCATCCTTGCGGAGTACACGGCGCGCTCCGTCACGCTGGGGCGGCGCGTGGAAGTGATCGGCGCGACGGAAACCTTCCTGGGAACCGCGGAGGCCATCGACGATACGGGCGCGCTTTGGGTGCTGGACGATCAGAACCGGCGCAGACAGGTGTGGAGCGGGGATGTCTCAGTCAGAGGAGTGATGGGCTATGTTTAAACCTCCCTACAAGGGTTCGATCACCGATGTGCACGGCATCCGCGTGGGTCAGGCGGAAAACCGCGAAGGGCTCACCGGCGTCACTGTGGTGCTGTGCGGGCGGGACGGCGCCGTCATCGGGGCGGACGTGCGCGGCGCGGCGCCCGGCACGCGGGAAATTGCGCTCACCTGGAGCGAGAGCACGGTGGAACGCGCCAACGCCGTCCTGTTGGCCGGCGGCAGCGCCTTCGGGCTGGATGCGGCGGGCGGCGTGATGCGCTTTCTGGAAGAGGCGGACGTGGGCGTGGATACGGGCGTATGCAAGGTACCCATCGTGCCGGCCGCCGTGCTGTTCGACCTGGCCAACGGGGACGCCAAGGTTCGCCCGGACGCCGTCATGGGTTACGAGGCCTGCCATAACGCCGCCAAGCATGTGCAGCAGGGCGCGTTTGGCGCCGGCACGGGGGCTACGGTCGGCAAGCTGGTGCCGGGCACCCTCCCCTCGCCGGGCGGCACGGGGTCGGCCAGCCTGACGCTGGCCAACGGCGTCACCGTAGGGGCGATCGCCTGCGTCAACGCCGCCGGGGACGTCTACGACCCCCATACGAACAAACCGCTCGCCAGCGGCCGCCTGAGCGACGGCAAGCCCGTGCTGTGCGAAAATCTCCTCTACGGCTCGCAGCCCGTAGCGGAGCTGCTCAAGATTCCCAAGCCGACCAACACGACCCTTGTGGTGGTCGCAACCGACGCGGTGCTTACCAAGCCCCAAACCAACCGCATGGCGACCTGCGCGCACGATGGTTTCGCGCGTGCCATCCGGCCCGTGCATACCCAGATGGACGGCGATACCGCCTTCGCGCTGGCGACGGGCCGCGTGGACGCGGATGTGAACATGGTGCAGCTGTGCGCGGCGGCGGCGGAGGTGGTCGCGCGCGCCATCGCCAACGCCGTGTGCTGCGGAGCGGAGCGATGATCGGGCTGGGCCTGGACCTGTGCGCCATCGCCCGCATCGAAGGTGCGATTAAAAAGAACGAGGGCTTCCTCCGGCGCTTCTACACTGCGGAGGAGCGCGCCTATCTGGACCTGCGGGGCGAGAACCTGGCGCAAAGCGCCGCGGCGATGTTCGCCGCGAAGGAGGCGTTTCTGAAAGCGCTGGGCGTGGGCCTGAGCGGCGGCGTCGCCATGGCGGACGTGGGCGTTGCCCACGACGCGCTGGGCAGGCCGGGTTACGCCCTGGGCGAAAAGGCGCGGGCCGCGCTGGCCGCCCGCGGCGGAAACGCCGCCCACCTGAGCCTTTCGCACGACGCCGGCGTGGCGGCGGCGGTATGCGTGCTGGAGTAACGGCCGCAAGGTAAGCCGACGGGCATGCCCGGCCGGGCTTGCGGCTTGCCGGGGGCCAAACCAAGGGCCTGCGTTGCGCATGAAAAACGCATACGACCCGGAAGGAGGGCACGATGCTCTACACCATCCAGCCTGATGAAATGAAACGCGTTGAACGCCGGATGATGGAAGCGACGGGCACATCCGGCCTGACCCTGATGGAGCGCGCGGCCGCCCACGTGGCGGACGCGGCCGCGCCGTACCTGCGGGACGGCGGGCGATTGCTGGTGCTGTGCGGCCAAGGCAACAACGGCGGCGACGGGCTGGCCGCGGCACGGTTGCTGATGGGCCGCATGCCGGGGCTGAAAACTGTGATCTGGCGGCTGCCCGGCGCGCCCTCGGCGGAAACGGCCGTCCAGTGGACGAGGCTGGACGCCTTCACGGCGCGCCTGACGGTGCGGCCTTTGGAAAAGGGCCTGCCCGCGGAAACCATCCGGCCCGTCTGCGTGCTGGACGCCCTGTTCGGCACGGGGCTGAACCGCCCGCTGGAAGGCGTGGCGCTTGAGGCGGCGCGGTGGCTCAACGGGAGCGGCCTGCCGGTGGTGGCGGTGGATATCCCCAGCGGCCTGGACGGGCGCACGGGCTACCCGGTCGGCATGGAGGTGGGCGGAGCAGCGGTCCGCGCCACGGCGACGGTAACGTTCCACCGCCCCAAGCCCGGCCTGTTTCTGGGCGAGGGCCCGGACACCTGCGGGCGCGTGGTGGTGGGGGATATCGGCATCCCCGACGAGTGGGACGGCACGCCCGGGCTGGCGCTGCTCAACCGGGGCGACCGGCTGCTGCCGGCGCGCCGCCGAAACACACACAAGGGCGATTACGGGCGTGTGCTGGCGCTGGTCGGCTCTCCCGGCATGGCGGGCGCGGCCGCGATTTGCGCAACCGCCGCGCTGCGGGCGGGCGCCGGGCTGGTAACGGTCGCCTGTCCGGCGTCCGTGGTCCCGGTGGTTCAGGCGGTTTGCCCCTGCGCCACCTGCCTGCCCCTGCCGGAGAGCAACGCGCAGGAGGCGTGGCAGACGCTGCTGCCCGCGCTGGAACGGGCGGACGCGCTGGTCGCGGGCTGCGGCATGGGGCAGGGAAAGCCGGCGGCCGACCTGCTCGACCGTCTGATCCCCTGGCTGTGCGAACATCATCTGCCCGCCGTGCTGGACGCAGACGCGCTTAACCTGCTGGTAAAAGGCAGCGCCATGGGACGCCGCCTGCCCGACAGCGTGGCGCTCACCCCGCACATCGGGGAGGCGGCGCGGCTGCTGGGGACGGACGCCGCGCGTGTCGCCGCCGATCAGGTGGCGTCCGCGCGCGCCCTGCGCGAGCGGTACGGCGGACTGGCGGTGCTCAAAAGCGCGACGACGGTGCTCATCGGCGCCAAGGGCGAGGGCCTGAACGCGTACGGTGCGGCCGCCATGGCCAAAGGCGGCAGCGGGGACGCGCTGGCGGGCGTGTTGGGCGCGCTGATGGCGGGCGCGAAAACATACGGGCTCACGGACATCCGGCTGCTGATGGCCGCCTGCGCCCTTCACGGGCTGGCGGGGCTGGCGGCTTCGGAGGCGCGGGGGGAGCGCGGTATGCTTGCGACCGACCTGTGCGACGCGCTGGGGCAAGTGCCCGATGTGATCGAACGCGAATCGGCAGGTGTGGCGGCCTGCGAGGCGCCTTGCGCGGCGACGTTTGACGCGAGCACCCTCTCCATGCGGTCCTCCGAGGAGGAAGCCGCCCTGGTCGCCGGGGAAAACACGCCGGCCCCGGCCAAACCTCACCCCGCCCGCGAGGCGCTGGGTCGCATGGTGCGCGTCACCGTGGACCGGCCGCTGGGGACGCGCCACCCGGAACGCCGGGAAGTGGTTTACGGGCTGAACTACGGCTATGTCGCGGATGTGCTGGCCGCGGATAACGAGTGGCAGGACGCCTATGTGCTGGGCGTATCCGAACCGGTGGAGGTGTTCGAGGGCGAGGTGGTCGCGGTAATCCACCGCCTCAACGGCGTGGAGGATAAATGGGTGGTCGCCGCGCGCGGCACCCGAACCACGGAACAGGAAGTGCGCGCCCGCACGGCTTTCGTGGAGCAGTATTTCAAATCGGAAGTGTTTCTGAAATAACGGCCGCGCGCACCAGGCCCTGTCGGGCTCCGGGGGAGGCGAGAAAAGGGCGGCGTGCCGGCCGTACGGCCCCCGCGGCGGCGGCGGTTTTGGGCTGCGAAACCCCCTGCCGCAGCGGAACCGGGCCAAGGGCGGCGGAGGGGAGCGCGCGGCCAGCGGCCGCTTCAGCGAAGTAGAAAGCGACCCAGAGACGGGGGTTTCATCGGCGCGCGGGACACGTAGTGTCCCGCGCGCCGATGAAACCCCCGGGAGCAAACCTTGCGGGGTTTGGCGCACCGGAGGCGAGCGCGGCCAGCGGCCGCTTCGGCGAAGCCGAAAGCGAACCGAAGGTGCGAGGTTTCACGAGGGTTGGGCATGGCAATCCCGAACCCGAAGGTGAAACCGGCCGGAAAAGCCCAAAGCTTTATGCCCAAGCATTTGGCCAATGCGAGCGAACAGCCCGAAGGGCCAGGAGGCGAGCGGCACCGCGGATTGCGAGGATGATGCGACAGCCCGCGGCCCCCGCCGCGGCGGGGGTTTTTCGACAGTCACAGGGCGGCCCCCATGCGGAGGCCGCCCTTATCCGATTTTCATTCGTGAACGCATCAATGCTCACGGGCGATTTTCTTCTGTGACGAGGCGCGGAAGCGAAGGCGTAACGGAGCCATGCCATGCTTTTACGACGAAGGCACGGGAGAAATGCGCCGTGAAGGAGGCGTTCATGATTTGAAATCGAGAAAACACCAGTCCGTTTGATTCGCCGGCCTTGCGTCATCCCCGGGCCGGCGGTTCCACCTCGGAAAGGCCCTCGCCGACGGGGATGAACAGCCGCCCGCACGCGGAGCACCGTAACCCGTCCAAACGCAGGCCGCAGGTGCACACAAAGCCGTGCTGCGCAGCGGGCACGCCCAGCATCAGGGCGTGGTCCGGCACGTTGGTGGTCACCACCGCGCCCGCGCCGATCATGGCGTTCTTCCCGATGATGTGCCCGCAGACGATGGTCGCGTTCGCGCCGATGCTCGCGCCGTCCAGCACGCGCGTGGCCACGAAGCGCTCGTGCCCCTTGGGGTAGCGCGCGCGGGGGGTCAGGTCGTTGGTAAACACGCAGCTGGGGCCGCAAAACACGCCGTTGCCCAGCGTGACGCCCTCGTACACGCTCACGTTGTTTTGCAGCTTGCAATCGTCGCCGATCACCACGCGCGCGCCCACGTACACGTTCTGCCCCAGCGTGCAGTTGCGGCCGATCCGCGCGCCGCCCTGCACATGGGTGAAATGCCACACGCGCGTGCCTTCGCCGATTTCGGCGCCTTCATCCACGATGGCGGTGGGGTGTATGGTCATGCGTG
Source organism: Clostridiales bacterium (assembly GCA_012517815.1). Lineage (GTDB taxonomy): Bacteria > Bacillota > Clostridia > Christensenellales > Aristaeellaceae > CAXXOK01. The sequence goes on along the minus strand of JAAYUF010000044.1, from coordinate 49,325 downwards.
AAACCTCCCGGCAAAATCGAGCGTCCGGCAATCGGTCAGCGGCAGTCTGACCGGCTGGTGCGTGGCGGCGCTGCGGTAGATCGCCAGCACCAGCTCCAGCGCGCGCAGGCCGGCTTCGCCGCTTACGTAGGGTTCGCGGTTGTCCAGGATGGCGCGCGCCATGTCCCGGTAGAGCGGCGTATGGCCGAAACCGTACACGTTGGGCGGGTTTTCGCCGCATTCCATCTTGATGGTCGCGGGGTCGCCACGGCCGTCGCGGAAATCCCATTCCTCGATGATGTTCACGCTCTTGCCCCCGGCCTTGACGGTGCCGTTTTGCCCAAACAGGTAGAGCGTTTCCTCCAGATTGTGGGGGTAGACGTTGGTGGTGCCCTCGATGATGCCGTACGCCCCGTTGCGGAAGCGCACCATCGCGATGCCGAGGTCTTCCGCCTCGATGTAGCCGTGGTCGAGGTTATCGGTATAGGCGAACACCTCGTCCACCTCGTCGCCCATCATCCAGCGCAGCAGGTCGATGTTGTGGATGCACTGGTTCATCAGCGCGCCGCCGTCCTGCGCCCAGGTGCCCCGCCAGGGCGCCTGCCGGTAATAATCCGGGCCGCGGTTCCAGCGGATATGCGCCGCGCCGTGGAGCATCCGGCCAAAGCGGTTTTCCTCCACCGCCGTGCGAATTTTCTGAATGGAGACGTTGAAACGGTTCTGGTGGCAGGCGCAGAGCTTGACGTTGTGAAGCTTAGCCGCCTCGATGAGCGCGCGGCCGTCGGCCATGCTCAGCGCGAGCGGCTTTTCGATGATGACGCTCGCGCCGGCGCGGATGCAATCCAGCCCGACGGAGGCGTGCAGGCCGCTTTCCGTGGCCACGGCTACCAGATCGGGCTTCACCTCGGCAAGCATCAGGCGATAATCGGTGTAGCGCGAAACGTGGACGCGCGTACGCTCCGGCATCTGCCGAAGCACTGCTTCCATCCGCTCGGGCGAATGGTCGCACACGGCGCAAAAGGCCAACGTGTCGCTGTTTTTCATCGCGGCCGCGACGTGGTTGGGCGCGATACGGCCGCAACCAATCAGCGCGTACCGGATTTGCTGGGACATCAGGCAAGGACCCCTCTCTTACAGCAGGCGGATGTTGTCACGGTACGCCACGTTCTTCATCGCGTTTTTGGTATCGAAGATCAGGCGTGCGTGATCCGCCACAAAATCGTAATCCACGGCGGTATGCGCGGTGGTGATGATCACCAGGTCGCTTTGCTCCAGCGCGTCGGCGGTCAGGGCGGGGAGGCCCTCGTACTGCCGGTTTTCGTACCGGTACCGGGGAATGTGGGGATCGTAGAACGACACCTCGGCGCCGCTGTGCTTGAGGCACTCAATCACGCGCAGGGCCGGGCTTTCGCGGTAGTCGTCGATATCCTGCTTGTACGCCACGCCCAGCACCAGCACCTTCGCGCCGTTGAGGGCCTTCTTCTGCTCGTTGAGGGCCCGCATGGAACGCTGGCAGCAGTATTCGGGCATGCGGTCGTTGATCACCATGCTGGATTCGATCATCGAGGTATGGAAACCGAACTCCCTGGCTTTCCAGCTCAGGTAGTAGGGGTCCAGCGGGATGCAGTGGCCGCCCAGCCCCGGGCCGGGGTAAAACGCCTGAAAGCCGTAAGGTTTGCTGCGCGCGGCCTCGATCACTTCCCAGATGTTGATGCCCATGCGGTCGCACAGGATCGCCAGCTCGTTGATCAGGCCGATGTTGACGTTGCGGTAGGTGTTTTCGAGGATTTTCTCCATCTCGGCCACGGCGGGGGAGGAAACGCGGTGCACGGGCGCTTCCAGCACGGCCTCGTAGAGGGTGGCCGCGATGTCGGTGCACTCCGGGGTCAGGCCGCCCACGACCTTGGGCGTGTTGCGGGTTTTATAGATCGCGTTGCCCGGATCGACCCGTTCGGGCGAAAACGCGAGGTAAAAATCCACCCCGCAGACGAGGCCGCTCTTTTCCAGAATCGGGCGGAGCAGCTCCTCGGTGGTGCCGGGGTACGTGGTGGACTCCAGTATGATCAGCATATCCTTGTGAACGTAGGGGGTGATGCTTTCGGCGGAGGAGCGCACATAGCTGATATCGGGCTGCTGGTGCTCGTCCAGCGGCGTGGGGACCGCGATGCAGACGCAATCGCAGCTGGCGACGGCGGCGAAATCCATCGTCGCCTTCAGGTGCCCGCTGCGCACGATTTCTTCCAGATCGTGGTTGACCACATCGCCGATATAATTGTGGCCCCGGTTGACCATGTCGACTTTTTCCTTTTGCACGTCAAACCCGATCACATGGAAGCCGGCCTTCGCCTTTTCCACCGCCAGCGGAAGGCCGACGTACCCCAGCCCGACGACCCCCAGCGTAACGGAGCGATCCTTGATTCTTTGCTTGAGCGCTGACATCGACATTCTCCTTTTCTGCTTGGACGACCCATGGCGGACGACGGGATGGCGTCCGAATATCGCGGCAAATGCAATCGATAGCGAGATATAGGATTCGAACCTACATATGATACTTCAACAAACGGCGCTGTGTCAATGCCTGCGCACGGATATCGCCCCTTTGGCGCAGGCGGCCGGACGCCTGCCGGGGCATGGGGGGGACGGCCCATTTGTTACAATCCGCACTGGCCCCAATACGCCCCGGCCAGGCTCAAAACCGCCTGCGCAAAGGGCGCGCGGAGCCTCCCCGGCTTGACATTTCTTCGTTTCGCATGGTATGCTACCTGTACCTCGGCCAAGGCGGAACGCCGCGGCGGACAAAGGGAGGGACCGGAATGGCCGGCAATGCGGAACAACTTGGGCTGATCGCCATGCGCATCAGGGATCTTCGGGACATCGCGTGCCTGACGAGCGCGCAGGTCGCCCAAAAAACGGGCATCAGCCTGGAAGAGTACGAGGCCTACGAAACGGGCACGCGGGATTTCAGCTTTTCGCACCTGTTCAACATCGCCGACGCGCTGGGCGTGGACATCAGCGATCTGCTGACCGGCGAAAGCCCCAAGCTGCACGGCTACGTGCTCACCCGCGCCGGGCAGGGCCTCCGCTTCAACCGCCGCGAGCAATATGTGTACCACCACCTGGCCTATAATTTCCGCGATAAGCTGGCCGAGCCGTTCATCGTCACCGTCGCGCAGGACGAGCCGGGCGCGGAAAAACAGGCCCACAGCCACGAAGGCCAGGAGTTTGACTATGTGCTGGACGGCACGCTCCGGATCGTGCTGGGCGGCAACGAGCTTTTCCTGCAGGCCGGGGACAGCGTGTATTACGACAGTTCCCTTCCTCATGTGATGTACGCGCTGGACGGCGAATGCCGCTTCATCGCCGTGGTGGTCAAGGAGGGAGCGAAAGCGTGATGAAACCGCTGTATCTGGACTACCTGGACTGCCCTGTGGAATACGCGACCTATGACGATTTCAACAAGCGCTTCCGCATCAAACGGCCGGCCGGCTTCAATTTCGCCTACGACGTCGCCGACCGCATCGCCAGCGAAGAACCCGACCGCACCGCCGTGCTGTGGACGGATGAAAGCGGCGCGGTCGTGCGTTATACCTTTGGCATGCTCCGGGAGGAAAGCGACCGCGCGGCGAACTTCCTGACCGGCATCGGCATCCGCAAAGGGGACAAGGTGCTGCTGATTCTGAGGCGACACCTGCAGTTCTGGCCGGTGATCATGGCGCTGCACAAGATCGGCGCGGTGGCGGTGCCCGCCACCCATCTGCTCACGGAAAAGGATATCGTCTACCGCGTCAACGCCGCGGGCATCAAGGGCGCGATCCTTTCCGCCAAGGACGAGGGCGTGCTTGCCGCGGCGGAAACCGCGCGCAGCCAGTGCCCCACGCTTACAACGCTCGTGGTGCTGCGCGGGGAGCGGGAAGGCTTTTACAGCTACGAAAAATCGCTGCCGCTGGCCTCGCCCGTCTGGGAAAAACCGACGGGGGACGCCTATCCCCAAAACCGCGACCCGATGCCTTTGTACTTCACCAGCGGCACCACCGGCATGCCCAAGATGGTGGCGCACGATTACTATTACCCGCTGGGGCACATCGTCACCAGCCTGTTCTGGCAGCAGTGCGTCGACGGCGGGCTGCATTTCACCATCAGCGAAACCGGGTGGGCCAAGAGCGTGTGGGGCAAGCTCTACGGCCAGTGGCTGACGGGCAGCGCCGTGTTCGTATACGATTTTGAGCGCTTTGTCGCCAAAGACATCCTGCGGGTGATGAGCGAGCACAGGGTAACCTCCTTCTGCGCGCCGCCCACGATGTACCGCTACATGCTGCAGGAGGATTTCGCCCGCTTCGACCTGAGCGCGCTCAAGCACTGCGCGGTAGCCGGCGAACCCCTCAACCCCGATATGGCCGCCGAGTGGATCAGGCGCACCGGCATCCCGCTTTTGGAGGCCTTCGGGCAGACCGAGCTGGTGGTAACCCTGGCGACCTTCCCCTTCATGAAGGTCTGCCCCGGCAGCATGGGCAAGCCCAGCCCGATTTTCGATGTGGATATCATCGATGAGGAGGGCCATTCCTGCCCGGCCGGCGTCACCGGGGAAATCGTGGTGCGGGCTACGGCCGATACCGTGCCGGTGGGCATGTTCCTGGGCTATTACGAAAACCCGGAACTGACAAAAACCGTATGGGACAACGGCGTCTACCATACCGGCGACACCGCGTGGCGCGACGAGTGGGGCTACTACTGGTACGTGGGCCGCGCGGACGACGTGATCAAGTCCAGCGGTTACCGCATCGGGCCCTTCGAGGTGGAAAGCGCGCTGCTGGAGCATCCGGCGGTGCTGGAAACCGCGATTACCGCCGCGCCCGACGAGCTGCGCGGCCAGGTGGTCAAGGCGACGATCGTGCTGAAGCCCGGCTTTACGCCCAGCGACGCGCTCAAAACCGAGCTGCAGGAGCACGTCAAGCGCATCACGGCCCCGTACAAGTATCCGCGCATCATCGAGTTCGTCACCGAACTGCCCAAGACCATCAGCGGCAAGATTCGCCGCGTGGAACTGCGCGAGAAGGATCGGCAGAAGGCGCAGGGCTGAGCCGGGCGCACCGACGGCGCCTGCGGCACGGCCGCGGTAAGTTGACGGCAGCCCGCGCGGAAAGCCCGCGCAAGACCGATACCCACCCCGCGCGGAGGCGCCGCGCGATTCCGATTTCAGACCCGCGCGCCGCAGGCGCGCCGATCGTCCGCCGGCTGCAAAGGCCCGTGATCGGGCCGGAGCCGCGCGGCCGCAGGACAAGGAGGCTCTCATGAAGGTTTCATCCAGACTCAGCCGCATTTCCCTGGGGTTGCTCAACGCCGTACTCATCGCCGTGCTGCTGGCGGGGTTCCTGCCCGCGCCGGAAGCGTCCGCCAAAACCGTCGCCCAATGGCTGGAAGGGTTCCAGACCGGCAAGGACTGGTTCGGCGAAGATTTTGCGTACGACATCAACGATACCGAGGCGGTCTGGGAACTGCTGATGAAACCCATCACCGTGCTGGACGTGGGGGAGACCGAATCCGTCTACCCCGTAACGGAGCCGGGCGGCAAGAAGAAGGTCAACAACGACAAGCTCGGCGGCTTCATCAACGGCGCTTCCGCCGCCGTGCACGTGCTGGGCGAGGATGAGAACGGCTGGACGCTCATCGAGGGCATCGACTACTACAACCGGATCATCCGCGGCTACGTGAAAACCAAGCTGCTGAAAACCGTAACCCCCAACCAGCACTACGGCGTGGTGGTGGACAAGCTGACCCAGCGGCTGTACGTGTTCATCGACGGCAAATTCTTCAGCTCCTGCGCGGTTTCCACCGGCCTGCCCAACGACGAGCAGCCTTACAACGAAACCTCGGCCGGCGAGTACCTGACCATCAGCTGGAGCGGCGGTTTTGACAGCGAGGGCATGTACTGCGACATGGCCATCCGTTTCAACAACGGGGACAAGATCCACGAGGTGCCCTGCACGATTCTTGCCGACGGTACCAAGCGCTACACCAAGTGGGAAGCCCAGCTGGGCCAGAAAGCCAGCCACGGCTGCATCCGCGTCGCAAGGCTGCCCAACGACGAAGGGCTGGATCAGGAATGGCTGTGGGATAACCTGAAGCGCATGACTAAAGTGCTCATCTGGGACGACGCGGGCCGCAAGATGCCCTACCCGGACGACGATACGCTTTTGTACTACAACCCCAACGGGGGCAAGTACTACCATTCCACGCCCGAATGCAGCTCCGTCAAGAAAAAATACTACCCGCTGACGGCCTTCAAGTACAGCGAGCTGGAAACCGGCCTGTACGCCAGGCTGGACCCCTGCCCCAGCTGCACCCCCGTGAAGCGCAAGTCGGTGATCGATCTGGAAAACCTCAACCGCGGGGCGATTACCCAGGAGGAGTATGACGCGCTGATCGCGGGCTACGCGGCGCAGGCCAACGGCACGGCCGATACGGCGACCGCCACCGCCGCGCCGGAGGCGACCGCGACCGACGATGTGGAAATCACCATCATCCCGGCGGAAGACGCCGATAACTGACGCGCAGGCCGAACCGGCGGCTGCAGGCGCACGCGGGGGCTGCGACGGATCGTCGCGGCCCCCGCGCGCTAACCCGCGCGCATGCCGTTTGGGACATCCGGCCGGACAGCTTGGCGGCGATCTCTTTTCAGGGGAACCGAACCCGGGTACAATACGGGTATGCCCGCAGCCACGCGCAGAGGAGTGAGGGAAACGATGACCACGATGATGGAGCGGCTGGCCCGCTGGAACGAACGGATGAACGGCCTGCCCCGCAAAGGGCTTCTGATTGCCGTCACGCTGCTGATCACCTGGCTGGCGGTGCTGCTGGCGCCGCTGTGCTGGCCCTTTCTGCTGGCGCTGCTGTTTTCCATGATGCTGGAGCCGCTGGCGCGCTTTGGTTCCAGGCGCCTCAAGCATGCGCGCCTGGGCCGGAACCTTTTAACGCTGGCGGGGATCCTGCTGCTGTTTGGCGTGCTGGGCGTGCTCATGGCGGCGCTGTTCAGCCGGGTACTCCGGGAACTGGTGTCGCTGGCCCGTTCCGCGCCGGCGCTGGTCTCCTGGCTGAGCGATACGGTGGTGCCGTACGTGCGCGGCCTGTACGCGCAGTACTCCGACGTGCTGCCGGCGACCGCCATGAACATTCTCAACAACGCCGTCGTCGCCTTTGGGGACAGCGCGCTGAAAACCGCCGCCTCGCTTTCCGCGGCGGTAACGGGCTGGGCGGTTGGCGCGGCCGCGTCCATCCCCGGCATGCTGCTCAGCGCCGTGCTCACCGTGATGGGCACCTTCTACATGACCGCGGACCGGGAGCGCATCCACGCCTTTTTCCGGCGCACGTTCCCCAAAAGCCTGCAAAAACACGGGCTGATCCTGAAAAACAACCTGTTCCGGTCGCTGTTTGGGCAGCTGAAAAGCCAACTGACGGTATCGCTGATCATCCTCTCGTTTCTGGTGCTGTCCTTTATGCTTTTCGGTGTTCGCTACGGGCTCCTGATCGGGCTTGTGATCGGCATCATGGACGCGCTGCCGGTCATCGGCGCGGGGCTGTTCCTGATTCCGTGGAGCCTGGCCTCGTTTCTGCTGGGCAACATCCCCACGGGCGCCTTTTTGGCGGCGGTATACATCGGCACCATCGTGATCCGCCAGATCAGCGAGCCGCGCATTGTGGGCGCGAACCTGGGGCTCTACCCGCTGGCAACGATGGCGGCGATGTTTGCGGGCTACCAGATGGTGGGCTTTCTGGGCCTGCTGGCCGGCCCGATCCTGCTGAACCTGATCAAGGTGGTGCTGGAGGCGGACCAGGCTACGCGCGGCGCGGCCACGGCGCAACCGTGGGCGGCGGAAGGCGCGCCCCAGGACGCGGGCGAATCGGCGGCGGACGCCCGGGCGGGAGCCGAGGGTGCGGGGAACGGGAAACCGGACCGCGACAAGCCTGCGGAGGCTTCCGGCGAACCGGTGACCGAAGACGACATCAATGGCGAACCCGGGGCTTTGCGGGGCGAATCGGCGGATATTCGGGCGGGCCACGCGCCGGACGGCGCGGCGAACCTGCCGACGGATAAACCGGCGGGAGGCGACGCGCCCGGCGAAGATCGGGCGTGAACAGGCCCGACGCCGCCTTTGGATGATCCGGTTCCGAATCTTGAACGTTTCCGTCTCACGGCGCTTTGATCCCATGACTTCGTTGCAAAAGTTCGACGCGGCCCCGCTGCGCCCTCGCTTCCTCTCCACGCCCCAGCCTTCAATCGCCCGCGGGCCATGACGCGTTCATGAATCAAAACGGGAGGAACCTTTGCCACCCGATGCAGTCCGCCGTTCCCCTGGGATCGCCTCGGGTCGGAGGCCGCGGACATCCGCCGACGCGCGATCGACCCCCGGTTGCGGGTATGCGGTTGGAACGCGCGGCACAGGAACCGATCGAGGCGACCTCGCTTGCCAACTCGGTATCGGCAACCCATAGATGCCCAACCGCCAAAAAAGCCGGCGCGAGATAGCGGCCGGCTTGATCCGTTGTCGGGCGTCGCTTCCGGCGGGATCGCCCGCCGGATGATCGTCGCGCGCCCCGTACGATGTCAGTCATGACCTTCTCCCTCTCACGGCGCTTTTCCCCGCGGCTTCGCCGCGAAAGCTCGACGCGGCCGCCTGCGCTTTCGCTTCCGTTCCCCGCCGCGGAAAAACCCGCCGTAAGCGTATCATGCCTTCATGCATCAGAATGGTTTCATGCGGGGCCGCGCGAGCCGCCCTCATCCCCGGCGGAAATCGCTGTCCAGCAGGCCGACGATGGTTTCGCAGGCATGGCCGTCGCCAAAGGGGCTGGCCTGAACGGGCCACGCGGGCGTAACCGAAAGCTTGTTCAGGATGTCCAGCCGGTCCGGCCTGGCCAGCACGTTGCAGTGGCCCACCATCGTTTCCGGCCAGACGGCATAATCGAACACCGTTACGCAGGGCACGCCCGCGAAGAAGGCTTCCCGCTGCACGCCGCCCGAATCGGTGACGATGCGCTCGGCGCCCGCCACCAGCGCGACGGACTCCAGGTACCCAAGCGGCGAAAGCAGCCGCACGTTGGCAAGGCCCAGCGACCGGCGCAGACGCTCGGCGGCGGCGCGGTTGCGCGGGTGCACCGGGTAAAGCGTCGGGCAGGGCAGGCTTTCCATGGCGAGCAGCACCTCGGTCAGGGGCGCGTCGTCGCGGGTGTTTTCCTCGCGGTGGCAGGTGAGGTAGTAAAACCGTTCCGGCGTGCGTACGGGCGCGCCGTCGATCCCCGGCAGGGTTTCGGGCGGGCGATCGCCGCCCAGGCCCCGGTAGTAGTGGAAGGCGTCCAGCATCGGGTCGCCCGCGAGCCACGCGTGGCCCGCGAGGTTTTCCAGGCGGAGCGATTCCATGGCGCTGGGCACGCAGGCAAAAAGCATCGCCGCGATGTGGTCGGTAAGCACCCGGTTGACTTCCTCGGGGTTGACCAGGCTGCCCAGCCGGTTGCCCGCCTCCACGTGCAGCACGGGGATATGCAGCTTGACCGCCGCCAGCGCCGCCGCGAGGGTGGAGTTGGTATCGCCGTAGACCAGCAGAGCGTCCGGCGCTTCCTTACGCAGCACCTCCTCAACGGCGGTCAGCATCCGCGCGGTCATCTGCGCGTGGGTGCCGCCGGAAATGCCCAGATCGTAATCCGGGCGGGGGATATGCAGCTCCTCAAAAAAGACGTCGCTCATCTGCGGATCGTAATGCTGACCGGTATGCACGAGGATTTCCTCGTGCCGGGGCCGCAGCACGCGGGACATGGCCGCCGCCTTGATGAACTGCGGCCGGGCGCCCACGACGGTCACGATTTTCACGTTGTCGCGCTCCTTTCGGTTCATGAACCCGGTATGGAATCAACCCCCGAGGGGCGCGTGCCGCCGTGCTACCCCCGATCCGCGGGGCGGCTCGGGCTTTCGCCGGACGGGCAAGTTTTGCCGGCCCTACGGTGAGAACGGAGGCGGCTTTTTGGTTTCAGCATGCACGCCGGTACGCCGGATGCTCGCCCGGCTGGAGACGACGCGCGTGCGGAGGACGGATGGCGGGAACGCCAACACGGTTCTGGGGCTTCACACCCGGCCGAACCGTATCCGGCCTGTTCGTTGCCGGACGGCTGCCTTGCCGCCCCGGGAACCCCTACACCCGGTCGATCAGCCGGGCGAAGGCGCGCGCGACGCCCGCGTAGCCGAAGGCTGCGATCTCCTCGGGGTTGGGGTCAAAGGGGAGCGGCCTGTTGTGAACGAACGCGTCGTACAGCTCCCGCACGTAGGCTTTCAGGCGGGGAGCGTCCGCAGTGGCGGACGCCTGCTCGTAGCAAAAGCCGATCCGCGTGCGCCGCATGATCTCCGCCAGCTCGCTGCCCGGCACATCGCCCGAAACGCAGCAGAGCACGGGCATATCCAGCATCAGGTATTCCAGAAACTTGCCGGGCAGGTTGCCCTGCCGGCGACGGACATTCCAGGCGGCCAGCAGCAGCACGTGCGCCGATTTTTGGAGCGCCAGCGACGCGTCCCGGGGCAGAAACCCGTATCCGCGCAGGCAGGAAGCCAAACCGGCCTCGGTCGCCTGGGTGACGAAGCCGCCCGTGTCCCGCCCGGCATACACCAGTTCCACCCGCGCGGGATCCACGGCGCCTTCGTCGGCCAGTTCCCGCAGGGCGCGGAAAAACGGGGTGAGATCGCGCAGCGCGCCGTACATCTGCCCGCAGTGCACAAACGCGAGCTTATCGGTCCGTTTGGGCGGGAACGCGAGGCCCGCCAGATCCTCCGCATCAAACCCGTTGTGGATCACCTGCGCGAAACTGTCCAGCCCCATGACCTTCGCGGTGCCCGCGGAGATGGTCGTGATCGCGTCCGCGCCCCTTCGCACGGCACGGAGATAGCGTCGGCTCCAACTCCGGCCCCGGGAAAACGGCGCGGTGACCTCGTCCCGGAAATCCGCGATCCACCGATCCGCCACGCGGGCCTGCTTGGCTTTGCGCGCCACGGTGTGCACGCTCGCGGGGCCGTAGGTGGAAAGCACGATATCGAACCGGCGATGCATTCCCCGAAGCTCGCGCAGGCAGGCGCGGGCGAACGCGGCGTCGGAACGGCCGGCCAACCACAGGTAGAGCGCGTCCAGCAGCGGATTCCTGCGCGCGGGCGCGGACGTCCCTACGGCCGGGGGTGCCGGGGAAACGGCGGCCTCGGGCCCCGCGGCGGCCCCTGCGGCCGACTGCGCGCGCATTTCCTCTTCCGTGAGGCCCCTTTGCATCAAAACGGCGCGATCGGTCAGGGCCGGGGGCGCGGGAGGTTTGCCGCCGCGCGTTTTCCACCAACGCAGGAGGCTGCGCTCCCGCACGATGTGAACGTCCTCCAGCTCCGCACTGTCCCGCTTGAGCAGGGGATCCTGCACGCTGTCCGGCGACGAGCCGCACAGCACCGTAACCCGGTACCCCATGCGGGTCAGGTATTTGGCCAGCTTGGTCGGGCGCACCGCGCCGATGGCGTTTTGCGGCGCGAAATGGTAACTGACGAGCAGCACGCTTCGGCTCATGCGGAGGTCCCCCCCTCCGCGGCTTCCGGGAACAGCATCTCCAGCAGCCTGTCGCTTCGGCAGCGTTCGTTCCAGCGCCGCTGAGCCGCCGCGCGCAGGCGCTCCGCCTCTTCCCGGGGCAGGGCGGCGATCGCCGCAAGCGCCTCGTAAACGGCCTGCGCGCCGCCCGCAGGATCGTACGGCCGGCCCACGGCGTCGTCCACCAGTTCGGGTATGCCGTTGATGGCGGGCGCGACGATGGGGATGCCCGCCCGCATCGCCTCCATGATGGAAACCGGGATGCCCTCGCTGCGGCTGGTGTTCACGAACACATCGAAAGGCTGCGAAAGGTAGATTTGCGCCACCTGTTCCCGCTGAACCTTGCCGGTGAAGGCAAGCTCGATCTCGTGCCGGTCGCCCAATACCCGGGCGGCATAGGCGCGCACGGCCTGCTCGTCCGCGCCGCCGCCGATGTGCGTCCAGCGGACGCGGCCGGCCGGCCAGAGGGCAAGCGCGTCGATCAGGAGCGGCACTTGCTTGATGGGGATCATCGCGGCGCAGCTGACGATGCGAAACACCCCGTCGCCGTAGAAAGGCGCGTCAAACCGCCCGGCGGCTTCCTCCCCGGCGGAACCCAGGCCCAGGACCCGCACCTTGCCGGCCGGGAGCGGGTAGCAGTTCATGAGCCGCCGCTTCGCGTCCTCGCTGATGGGGTAGATGCCGTCCAGCATCTGGCCCATGTAGCGCTTCATCAGGTAGGGGTTGAGGGGGTTGCGCTCGCGGTCGATGTCGAAGGCGTGGCCGCGCGCCACGGCGCGCAGCGCGGGCCGCCTGCGTTTGCACAGCGCCGCGGCGAAGCCCTCGTAGCTCATCCAGAACGCGTAGAGCGTCGCGCGCTCTTGCCTGCCCAGCACGGAGAGCGTCCAGTTGCGAAGCATAAAGCCGCGCACGGTGAACAGAAACAGCCGGGCGAGGTTTGTGGGGGTAAGCAGGCCGTCGCGCAGGAGGCGCGCCGCCTCGCGCCAGAAGGCCAGGCTAAACGGCGCGCGCAGCTTCGCCCGCAGTTCGCCCAGCGCCGGCCTCAGCGCGGTTACGCACTCCGGCCGGGGGTCCGTGATCTCGGCCACGCCGTAGTAGCTGCAAAGCACCACGCGGTCAAAACGGGACAGGAGCCACGGGAGCTCCTGCAAAAAAAACGGGTCGGGCTTGCCGGCGCCGTCCAGCGCGCAGGAGCTCAGGTAGACGACGGTTTGTTTCATGGGGCAACCCTTTCCAGCACGCCGCGCAGCGCGCTTTCCCAGGACATGGCGCTGCGCGCGTACGCGCGCATGCGCGGGGAGGCTTCCGGATCGTCCTTGGCGCGGTTGGCGAAGGCGACCACGGCGGCCATGTCGATGGGGGTATCGTCATTGGGCACGCGCAGGGCAAAGGCGGGGTCGTCCGGCAGGGCCGGATCGTCCGCCGCGGTGAGAAACGGCAAACCGCGCGCCATGTACTCCCGAAGCTTGAGCGTCATGCCCCGGGCGAGGCCGTAACGGTACATCCCCAGGCTTCCCACGCCCACGTCGCAGGTCTCGATCAGCCGGTCCAGCGCCTCGCCGTAAAGCGGGCCGTGGAACGTCACCCGGTTTGAAAGCCCAAGCTCCTGCGCGAGGGCTTTCCAGGCGGCGAGGGATCCGTCCCCATCCCCGCCGACAAAGTCGACGCGCACATCCGCGTCGCCGCGATAATCCGCCAGCGAGCGGAGGATGCGGTCGTAGCCGTGCCAGCCGCTCATGCTGGCCAGCGCCAGAAGGCGCACGGCGGGGTCGCCGGCGTTGGGACGGTGCGGGGGAAAAGCGTCCACGTCCACGCCGTTTACGATGTTCATGGCGGGGCGGCCGCCCAGCGTGCCGTCACAGGGCGCGCCAATCAGCGCGTAGAGGTCGACCATCGGGTGGATGCGGGCCAGCACCCGGTCGGTGTGGCGGAATACCTGCCGCCGGAGAAAGAACCGGTTGTTCTCCTCCTCCTTGGGGTAGGTGGGGTATTCCAGCACCAGCTTGCCGCCCCGCGCCTTGAGCGCGCGCAGCACGCCCACGGCGTTGCCGAAGGTGGGCATATAGCGCAGGTAGAGCACGTCCACCGGGATGCGCTTCATGGCTTCGCGCGCGGCGGCCATCAGGTCGGGGAAAATCGCGGTGTGATCATACCCGCGAAGCCCCGCCAGCCGGTTGCGCCGGAGGAACGTGCGTTTGCCGTCGCAAAGCAGCGACATGCCCCGCCCGTCCCAGCCGATGCAGCAGGCGTCCCAGCCCAGCGCGCGGGCGGCGGCCATCTGGCCGTCGAACTTGCGCTGCAGGTTTTCGCGGCGGTGCAGCGGGTATTTCATCAAGAACAGGATGGTGGGCATCGGCGTGCCTCCTTATGGGCCTTGGCAAGCTGGTCCAGATAGAGCGCCGCCATTTGCTCCCGCACGCGCGGCAGGTCGTAGGGCTCGACCGCCCTTTTATTCTGCTCGCCCATCGCTTCCCGCATCGCCGGATCGGACAGCAGCGTGCGGATGTGCCCGGCCATCGCGTCCGCGTCGCCCGGGGCGCACAGGTAGCCGCCTTCGCCGGGGACGATCAGATCGGCGTTGCCGCGCACGCGCGAAGCCACGCAGGGAAGCCCGGCGGCCATCGCTTCCATGAGGGACACCGGCAGCCCCTCCTGAAACGAGGGAAACAGAAACACGTCGCAGGCGGCCAGAAGCGCGGGCACATCGCGCCGGAAACCCAGGAAGCGCACGCGATCCGCCACGCCCAGCGAATCGGCCAGCGCGCGCAGCCCCCCCTCCAGCTCGCCCACGCCGCAAAACAGCAGCGTGACCCCGGAAAGCGCGGCCACGGCGCGGATGCAGGCCTCGTGATTCTTGCGCGGGATGTGCTCGCCCACGGTGATCACCACGCTGTCCCGCGGGGACAGGCCCAGCGCGGCGCGCGTGGCGGCGCGGTCGACCGGCGCGGCGAAGCGTGAAAGATCGATCCCCACGCCGGCCACCTGCACGGCTTCGCCGGCGGGGAAGCGCTTTGCGCGGGCGTCATCTTCCGCGTTGATGGTGATCAGCAGATCGGTATACCGGGCCAGCAGCCGTTCCGCCGGGTAAAACAGCAGCCAGTTGGGCAGGGGCGCGCCCGTGTAAAAATGAAACCCGTGCGCGGTGTAGACAACGCGCGCACCCCGTTTGCGCGCGCCGCGCGCGGCCAGCCGCGCGAGCATGCCGCCCACGGGCGTGTGGCAGTGGATCAGCTCGTACCCCTCGCGGTCGATCAGCGCGCGAAGCTGCTTGCGGACCGCCCGGTTGCCCGGATGCAGCGGGGACCGCTCAAAAGGCAGGTCGATATAGCGGTCGCAGCCGGGAACGTCCGGGGCCGGCTCGCCCGTATCGTTTCGGGCGCAGCAGTGCACCTCGTACCCCTGCTGCTGAAACCACCGCATGTAGGGCAGATGAAACACCAGAATATGGCCGCGCAGCACCGTGGCTACAAACAATACCTTGCGCTTCATGCCTGCGCCTCCGTGCGGCGGATGGTTTCCGCAAGCGACGGCTGCGGGTCTTCCCGGAACGCCCCGCTCATGGCCTGATCGTACGTGAGGGTGCCAAACACCTTGCCCGCCGTGCCGCCGCGCTTGGCCAGCCGACGCAAGAGCCAGCCCAGGCCCTGCGGCTGCCACAGCCTGCGGCCGTGCGCCCGCGCGATCAGCCGGATGAGCGTGTCGGTGGGGACGAACGCCTCGTTTTGCGGAAAATAGAGCCCGCCTGCGCCGCTTTCCAGCAGGCGAACCATGAACAGGCACAGGCAGTCGATGTGGAGCATGCTGCGCTCGTTGGGCACGCGGGGGAAAAACGGCGCCTTGCGCGCTAACGCCGAAAGCCTGGGATAATTGCCCCGGCAGCCGCGGCCGTAGATCATCGGCGGGCGGAGCACCGCCACGTGAAAACGCGCGTCCGCCAATACGGAAAGATCCTCCTCTGCGGCCAGCTTGCTGCGCCCGTACTGCGTGACGGGGGCGGGGGGCGTGCCGGCGTGGATGCGCCCCACCGTGAGACCGTACACGCTCATGGTGCTGAAGAACACAAACTGGGCGACGCCTTCCCGTTTGGCTTTTTGCGCGGTTTCCACCGGCAGGCGGTGGTTGACCGCCTCAAACAGCGCTTCGGTGTCCGGGGTTTCCGCCCGGTGCGCGATGCCAGCGACCATCACCACCGCGTCGAAGCCCGAAAAATCGAAGGCACGCCACGCATCCCCGCGCATGTCGAGCGTTTCGCAGGCAAACCGGTCGGGGGTGCGGGCGAGCCACGCGGCCATCCGCTCGCCCAGGTAGCTCGCGGCACCCGCGATCAGGATTCGCTTCATGGGTTCTCCTCCGTTTTTTTGGCGGCGTAATGCTTGCCTTCCTTGCCCTCGGCGATGCCTTCGCGGTTGAACACCTTGACGATGGTCAGCAAGAAGCACTTCACATCCAGCGCGAAGCTGACGTTCTGCGCGTACTCGCCGTCGCGCAGGGCCTTGGTTTCCAGATCGAGATCGTCGCGGCCGTTGACCTGCGCCCAGCCGCTCAGGCCCGGCAGCACGGCGTTGGCGCTGTAGCGGTCGCGC
Organism: Clostridiales bacterium; assembly: GCA_012517815.1. Lineage (GTDB taxonomy): Bacteria > Bacillota > Clostridia > Christensenellales > Aristaeellaceae > CAXXOK01. Next base: position 33,172 of record JAAYUF010000044.1, on the reverse strand, counting down.
ATGGCGATCAGATCATCCTGGTTCCACAGGGCGGGGCGCGGGCCGATCAGCGACATCTTGCCGGTGAGGATGTTGAACAGCTGCGGGAACTCGTCCAGGCTGGTCCTGCGCAGGAAGCGCCCGCTGCGGGTGATGTAGCTCTGCGAATGGGTGAGCTTGTGGGTGGGCACGTCGTGGGGCGTATCGGTGCGCATGGTGCGGAACTTGTAGATTTCAAAGAGCACCTTGTCCTTGCCGACGCGCTTTTGCCGAAACAGCACCGGGCCGGGGGAATCCGCGCGAATCCATACGGCGATCAGGAGGAACAGCGGGCTCAGGATGACGATGCCGACCAGCGACAGCAGAAAATCCAGCGCCCGCTTGATATACCGTTGGTACATGGAACGATCCTCCTAAGCGACTGCGGCCCCCGGTGAGCGGGCCGTCCGCGCTGTTTCCTCTGCGGCAAAAGCTTCGCGGTCCGCTGGCGGCGGACGGTTCTTCCGGCTGTTTCTCCGCCCGTCCTGCCGTACGTTTGCCAACCGTCATGCGGATCGTTTCCGCGGCCGGCGTGCGGGGCGGGGCGTTACCGTGCCCTCAGGCCCGTAAACGAATCCGTGTCGAGCCACCCGCTTAAGCCTGCCAGGGTTTTTGGGCCAATGCCCGGAACGGCCAGCAGATCCTCGGGAAAATCGAAAGGCCCGTTGGCTTCCCGATCCGCCACGATGGCCGCCGCGATCACGGGGCCCACGCCGGGCAGGGCGCACAGCGCCTGCGCGTCGTCACGGTTCACGTCCACCGGGCCGTCGGGGCGCGCGGTCGCAGCCGGCGCGACGGCCCGGCGAAGGGCGCGCGGAGCGGGCGCGTAGGTTTGGGAAAACGCGCCGGGCCGCAGGTGCGCGGCCAGCGCGAGCGCGCAGCCCGCGCACGCCAGCAGGGCGCACCCGGCGGCGAGCAGGCGGCGAGCCCGGCCGCTCATACGCTCCTGCGAACCTTCTGGCCGGCGGGCGTATCCTCCAGAATATAACCCGCAGCCTTGATGGCGTCGCGCAGTTCGTCGCTGCGCTTCCAATCCTTGTTTTGACGGGCGAGGGCGCGCTCCCGGACCATCGCGTTCACCTCGGGGGTCACCTCGTCGGTCTGCTTCATCAGGAGCCCCAGCACGCCGGTCATCGCGAGCATTTTTTCCTGCCCGCAGGCGACGGCCTCGCGGCTCACCCCGTCCTGCGGCAGGCGGAACACTTCGCGCACCAGCTCAAACAGCGCGGCCAGCGCGTCGGCGGTGTTCAGGTCGTCGTCCATGGCGGCGTTGAACTTCTCCTGCGCCCTGTCGGCCTCCGCCATGAAGGCGCGCTCGGCCTCGTCCGGGGCGCGATCCAGCGCCGAAACAGCCAGAAACGCCAGATGATCCCGCGCCCCGTACAGGCGCTCCAGGCTGCTGGCCGCCTGGGCGATCAGCTCCCGGCTGAAGTTGACGGGGCTGCGGTAATGCGCGGAAAGCATGAACATGCGCACGGCTTCCAGATCAAACTCCCTGGCGATATCGCGCACGGTGAAGAAGTTGCCGGCGGATTTGCTCATCTTTTCGTTGTCGATGTTGAGGAAGCCGTTGTGCATCCAGTAGCGCACGTAGGGCTTGCCCGTGGCGCCCTCGCTCTGGGCGATCTCGTTTTCGTGGTGGGGAAAGAGCAGGTCCTTCCCGCCGCCGTGGATGTCGAACGTATCGCCCAGGTAGGTCATGCTCATGGCGGAGCACTCGATGTGCCAGCCGGGGCGGCCTTTGCCCCACGGGCTTTCCCACGCGGGTTCGCCGGGCTTATGCGCCTTCCACAGCGCGAAATCCAGCGGGTCCTCCTTGCGCTCGTCGGCGCTCACGCGCGCGCCGCTGGCCAGATCCTCCAGGTTTTGCCCGCACAGGCAGCCGTAGCGGTCAAAGGCGCGCACGCGGTAGTACACGTCCCCGTCCACGGCGTAGGCAAGGCCGTTGTCGATCAGCTTTTGAATCAGGCCGATGATCTGCGGGATGTGCTCGGTCGCCTTGGGGTGCACCGTCGCCGGGCGGATGCCCAGCGCCCCGGCGTCCACGAAATACTCGGCGATGAAGCGGTCCGCGAGTTCCTTTACGGTGATGCCTTCCTCGCGGGCGCGGTTGATCATCTTGTCGTCGATGTCGGTAAAGTTCTGCACGAAGGTCACGTCGTACCCGCGGGTTTCCAGATACCGGCGCAGCACGTCAAACAGGATGAACGGGCGCGCGTTGCCGATGTGGAAAAAGTTGTAGACCGTGGGGCCGCAGGCGTAGATTTTCACCTTGCCCGGCTCCACGGGCACAAAGGGTTCCTTCTTTCGGGTGAGGCTGTTATAGATCAGCATAGCGGTTCCTCCTTCTCAATGGGCAGGGCGTCCGGGCAGGTGGAACAGTCGCCCGGACATCGCCCCGCGCCTGGGGCGCCGACCGCCGCGGGCTCGCCCTCGGCGTAGCAGCCGAGCTTCTCGGCGTGGCGCGCGAGGCAGCGTTCCAGATGGCTCAGCCGCGTGTAGAGGGACTCCATGCGGTCCAGCATCGGGTCGGGGAGGTTGACCTGATCCAGGTCGACTTCCGGCCCGGGGGTTTTCTTCTTGACGATGCGGCCGGGGTTGCCCACCACGGTGCAATTCGGCGGCACGTCCCTGAGCACGATCGCGCCCGCGCCGATCTTGCTGTGATCCCCCACGGTGATGGGGCCCAGCACCTTCGCGCCTGCGCCGATGGTCACGCCGTTGCCGACGGTGGGGTGGCGCTTGCCCACGTCCTTGCCGGTGCCGCCCAGGGTCACGCCCTGGTAGATGGTCACGTCGTCGCCGATCACGGTGGTTTCGCCGATAACGACGCCGTCGCCGTGATCGATGAACACCCGGCGGCCGATGGTCGCGCCGGGATGGATTTCGATGCCGGTACGGTGCCGCGCGCGCTGGCTGAGCCAGCGCGCCGCCACGATATGCCCCTTCTGGTAGAGCGTATGGGCGACGCGGTGCGCCTTGAGCGCGGACAGGCCGGGGTAGCACAGCCGGACCTCCAGCTTGCTGGTGGCGGCCGGGTCGCGCGCCATCACGGCCGCGATATCTTCGCGCGCGCGGGCGCGCCTTTCATTCCACTTCATATCGGTTCCGCCTTTCCCCATCGGGCTTGGTCGCCGGTTACGGCTTTCCGTCCGGGCCGGGCCTGCTGCGCGCGCGCTTTTGCGCCGGCTCTCGCGGCGCGGGGGGCGCCGCGTCCGGGCCGGGTTTGCTGCGCGCGCGCTTTTGCGCCGGCTTTCGCGGCGCGGGGGGCGCCGCGTCCGGGCCGGGTTTGCTGCGCGCGCGCTTTTGCGCCGGCTTTCGCGGCACGGGGGGCGCCGCGTCCGGGCGGCCGAGGATGCCGGCCGGATCAGCCATCAGCGCCTCCTGCGCGTTGACCGCCGCCAAACCATCCGCGGGCGTGCGTTCATAGGCGCCGTCGGGTTTCAGCAACCAGCTCTTGCAGTTGTCGCGCAGCTGCAAGGCGAGCACGTTTTCCACAGCCTGCCGGCAGGCGGGGTCCTTCACGGGGAACATCAGCTCCACGCGCCGGTCGAGGTTGCGGGGCATCCAGTCCGCGGAGGAGAGGTACACCTCCGGCTCGCCGCCGTTTTCAAAGCGGAAGGCGCGCGCGTGTTCCAGATGCCGGCCGACGATGGACAGGACGCGGATGTCGCCGGTTAGGTGCCGGTTGCCCGGCACAAGCGTACAGACGCCGCGGATGATCAGCCGGATCGGCACGCCTGCCTCGCCCGCGCGGTAGAGCGCTTCGATGATCTCGGCGTCCAGCAGGGAGTTCATCTTGGCGACGATGCCGCTGGGCAGGCCGCTTAAGGCGTGTTCCCGCTCCCGCCCGATCAGGCCGAGCAGCTTTTGCTTGAGGCGCGCCGGGGACTGGATCAGCTGGCTGGTGGCGAATGGGCTTGCGTTGCCTTCCAGGCCGTAGAAGAACTTGGCGGCGTCCTCGCCCAGCGCCGGGTCGGCGGTGAAAAGCGCCATGTCGGTGTAAAGCCGGGCGGTGCCGTCGTGGTAGTTGCCGGTGCCCAGGTGCAGGTAGCGCCGGGGCTGGCCGTTTTCCATGCGGGTGACGAGCAGGGCCTTGCTGTGCGTCTTGTAGTGCGGCAGCCCGTAGCAGACCGCGCAGCCGGACCGGCGCAGGCGCTCGCCCTGCGACAGGTTGTTGTCCTCGTCAAAGCGGGCGCGGGCCTCAAACAGCACCGACACCTGCTTGCCGTTTTCGGCGGCCCGCAGCAGCGCGCGCACGACGGGGCTGTTGCCGCCCACGCGGTACAGCGTCGTCTTGATGCTGCATACGTCCGGATCGGCCGCCGCGCGGTTGAGAAAATTCACCACGGGCTCGAAGCTGTGGTAGGGGTGGAAGAGGAGCCAATCCCGTCTGGCGATCTGCCCAAAGATATCCGCCCCGGTAAGCTCCGGCGGGGAAACGGGCTCGTACTTGCGGTACTTGAGGTTTGGGCGGTCCAGCTGGCCGTACAGCGACATCATGAGCCTGCCCAGATCCAAAGGCCCGGTGACGCGGTACTTGCGTTCCGGCGTCACGCGGAAGCGCCGCATCAGCAGATCCAAGAGTTCCGCGCTCATGCGCTCCTCGGCCTCGATGCGCATCACGTCGCCCGCGCGGCGCATCAGCAGCATCTCCTGCACGCCCGCGGCCACGTCCACGCGCTCGTCCAGCGGGAAATCCTGATTGCGGATGATCCGGTACATCGAGGCTTCCTCGGCGCGATCCTCCGGGAACAGGATGGGCAGGAAGAGCCGGACCACGTCCTCCTGGCGGATGAAGCGGCGCACGTTGTCCACGGAGGGCAGCTCGTAAAGCCGCGCGGTGGCGGGCATCGAAAACGACATATAGCGCACGTCGCTGCCGCTCCCCGGGCGGAGCTTGACCATCAGGTGCACCTTTTTTTGCGAGGTGGGGGAGATTTCCTCGCCCCAGACATAGGGGCGCAGCTTGGGCAGAAGATCGTGGAGGAAAAACTCCTTCACGCGCGCGCGCATTTCGTCGGTCAGGGAGAAAATCGGGTACAACTGCACGCCCAGGTGGTAGAGCTCGCTGTGTATCCCCTCGTAGAGCAGATACTGCATGTTTTGCTGGCGCAGCATGGTCTTGTCGACACGCGCCAGCAGCGCGCGGGGCGAAAGCCCGCCGGCAGACGCGCGGTTCCCGCCCGGCTTTCCGGCGGCCTCCAGCAGGCGGTGGTAGCGCACCTGCACAAACTCGTCCAGGTTGGAGGAAACGATCGAGAGGAACTTGGCGCGCTCCAGCAGCGGGTTTTCGGGGTTGTCGGCCTCCATCTGCACGCGCTGGTTAAACGCCAGCCAGGAAAGCTCCCGCTCGAAAAATCTGGGCGACGCGTCTCCCCGGGTGTTGCTGGCGTTGCCGTCCATGCGCGTGTCGCGCCCCCGTTTCTCTCCGCGACGGGGTTCCGCCGCGATGATGCCGCACGGGCCGGCGCCCATACGTGAAGAATATTATAGCATAGATTGCGTGCGGCGTTCAAGTGCGAACCCCCTCCCGCGCCCGCTCCGTTTCCGGGGGCCGGGACGCGCGCGACGGTTGCGCATCGCGCCGGAATCCTGTATAATGCATGGGACCAAGCCACCGTTGCCACGCAAGGCGAGCGATACGCAAAACCAAATTCCGCAAGGCTTTGGCGCCCGGCGGGGCTGCCCCGCAGCCAGCGCGCGCGCGCCCACGGCCGGCGGTCACGAAGGAGGCGTTCCCATGAAAGGGATCATTCTGGCGGGCGGCGCAGGCACGCGGCTGTATCCGCTGACGATGGTCACCAGCAAGCAGTTGTTGCCCGTGTACGACAAGCCGATGGTGTACTACCCGCTTTCCACGCTGATGCTGGCCGGCATCCGCGATATCCTGATCATTTCCACGCCGACGGACACGCCCCGTTTCCGCGATCTGCTGGGGGATGGCGAGGCCTACGGCATCTCGCTGTCCTACGCGGTGCAGCCTTCGCCGGACGGGCTGGCCCAGGCGTTTTTAATTGGCGAATCGTTTATCGGCGGGGATGCCTGCGCGATGGTGCTGGGCGACAACATCTTCTACGGCAACGGCTTCTCCCGGATGCTGGAGGAGGCCGCGGAGAACGCCCAGCAGGGCAAGGCGACCATCTTCGGCTATTTTGTGAACGATCCCCAGCGCTTCGGCATCGTGGAGTTCGACGAGGACGGCCGTGTGCTCTCCGTGGAGGAAAAGCCGCAAAACCCCAAGAGCAACTACTGCATCACCGGCCTGTACTTCTACGACCGGCGCGTGTGCGAGTTTGCCAAACAGGTGCGCCCCAGCGCGCGCGGGGAGCTGGAGATTACATCGCTTAACGATCTGTACCTCAAGGACGGCTCCCTGGTGGCCAAGGTGATGGGCCGCGGTTTCGCGTGGCTGGATACCGGCACCATGGACAGCCTTGTGGACGCCGCCAATTTTGTGCAGATCGTGGAGAAGCGCCAGAGCATCAAAATCGCCGCGCTGGAGGAGATCGCCTACCGGCGCGGGTGGATCGACAAGCCCACGCTGCTGGCCGCCGCGGACCGCTACGGGAAATCCCCCTACGGCGACCACCTCAAGCGCGTGGCGGAAGGCCGCATCCAGTACGACCGTACGCGCGACAGCGGCGAGTAAGCCCGGTTTTCATCACGGGCACGGCGGCGCGGCCGGACCCCCGGAGCGCCTCAGGCCCCATCAAAGCGGAGGATATGCAGCATGAAAATCCTGGTGACCGGCGGCGCCGGCTTTATCGGCGCGAATTTCTGCGCGTACGAGCTCAAGACCCACCCGGAGGATACCCTGATCTGCCTGGACGCGCTGACCTACGCGGGCAACCTGGCCTCGCTTATGGGCGTGATCGGCGCGCCGAACTTCCGGTTTGAGCGCGGGGACATCGCCGACCGTACCTGCGTGAACAGCCTGTTTGAGCGGGAGAGGCCGGATATCGTGGTCAACTTCGCCGCGGAAACGCATGTGGACCGCTCCGTGACCGACCCGGAGGTGTTCCTGCGCACCAACATTCTGGGCACGCAGGCGCTGATGGACGCCTGCCGCGCCTACGGCGTTGGCCGCTTCCACCAGGTAGGCACCGACGAGGTGTACGGCGACCTTCCGCTGGACCGCCCGGACCTGTTCTTTACCGAGGAAACGCCGCTGCACGCCTCCTCGCCCTACAGCGCGAGCAAGGCCGGGGCGGATCTGCTGGTGCTGGCGTACGCGCGCACGTTCCGCCTGCCGGTGAGCATCACCCGCTGCAGCAACAACTACGGCCCCTACCAGTTCCCCGAAAAGCTGATCCCGCTGATGATCAGCCGGGCGCTTTCGGATCAGTCGCTGCCGGTGTACGGCAAGGGCGAAAACGTGCGGGACTGGCTGTATGTGGAGGATCACTGCGCGGCGATCGACCTGGTGATGCGCAAGGGCCGCGAGGGCGAAGTCTACAACGTGGGCGGCCACAACGAGCGCGCCAACCTCGAGGTGGTGCGCACGATCCTGCGCGAGCTGGACAAGCCTGAAAGCCTGATTACCTACGTGACCGACCGGCCGGGGCACGACCGGCGCTACGCCATCGATCCCGGCAAGATTCACAAGGAACTGGGTTGGCTCCCCACCACGGCGTTTGACGACGGCATCCGCGCCACGGTGCGGTGGTATCTGGAAAACCGGACCTGGTGGGAAGCCATCCTGGCCGGGGAGTACCAGAACTACTACCTCCGGATGTACGCAAACCGCTGAGGCAAAGGCGAGGCGGGCGTTACCGCCTGCGGAAACCCTTGCGAAACCGGCGCGCCCCGGGCCGCCCGCCCCACCGCTTGACATCCCGTGAGCGCATGCTTATAATCAGGTTGAGATCATCCTGAAGTGCGCGCCAGCATCTTGTTTTTACCCACACTTCCTAAGTGGAACTCGCGTTCGTCAGCAGCTGTCAGGCCCCCGTCGCAAGACGTCAGGGGAAGGCAAACCCTGTCGGTAGAGTACCAGCCTGCTATACATAGCGGGTGAAAAAACCAGGTGCAGCGGCACTTTGGGTGCTCAACGACTCTTCCGTACTTTTACGGAGGAGTTTTTTGTTGCGCCATCCGGCGCGCCGCGCAAAAAGGTTGCCTTGCGGCGAAAGCATGATATAATGAGCGGGAAAGCAGGACCGCGCGCCGCGTGCGCGCCGAAGGAGCATGCCGATGCAGAAACAGACCCAGCCCGGAAGCCGCGACGTGGCCCGCGCTGCGATCGAGATGAGCATGTCCCGCTCGCGCGAGGAAGAACAGCTGATTAAGAAAACCCTGGCGCTGGAAGGCGTGGCCACAGCGGCGGCGGATTTCGGCGGCGAGTTTTTGCCGTCGATGATCCGCATTGTCGAGCGGGCGGTGGTGGCGGCCCGCCGGGAGGGGCTCATCGGCGAAAGCCACCTGGAGGAGGGCGGCGTCGCGGGCGCGGCGCGGGAGGCGCTCAACCAGGTGACGCCCAAGGCGCTGGGCATGAGCATCGGCGGTAAAATCGGCCTGGCCCGCTATAACGACCATGTGGCCGTGGCGGTGTTTTTCGGCATCGGCCTGGGGCACTTGGACGAAATCTGCGTGGGGCTTGGGCACCGCGCCATCTGACGGGGGAAGCATGAACCCACTGAAGCGTTTTTCCATCGCGATCGACGGCCCCGGGGGCGCCGGCAAGAGCACCGTGGCCGGTCAGGTGGCCGCGGCGCTTGGCGTGCTGCACCTGGACACCGGCGCGATGTACCGGGCGTTTGCCTATCAGGCGATCCGGGAAGGCGTCCGCATGGACGACGAGCCGGCGCTGGCCGCGCTGGCCGACCGCGTGCGCATCGACGTGCGGTTTGAGGGCGGGCGGCAGCGCACGAGCGTGAACGGCGAGGATGTGACCGACCGCATCCGCACGCCCGAAACCAGCATGGCGGCGTCGGACTGCGCCACGCACGGCGAGGTGCGCCGCCGGATGGTCGCCCTGCAGCGGGAGATCGCCGGGCGGCAATCCATGGTGCTGGACGGGCGGGACATCGGCACGCGGGTGCTGCCTGACGCGACGCTGAAAATCTACCTGACCGCCTCCAGCGAGGTTCGCGCGCGGCGCAGGCACGCGGAACTGGCCGCCCGCGGCGTGGAAACGGATTTTGAAACCGTGCTGGCCGAGGTGATCGCGCGCGACCGGCAGGATTCCACCCGGTCCGTGGATCCCCTGACCGTCGCGCCGGACGCCGTGACGCTGGACACCAGCGCCATGGACCGCGACGAGGTTGTGAGGACCATCCTGAGCCTTTTGGAGAAGAAGCTTATGCAAACAAGCCAGACGGAGACCGCCGCCCCCGTTCAGGAGAAATTTTCGTTTTTCTACCGCGTGGCCATGTGGCTGTCCGCGTTTGTGTTTCACGTTGTGTTTCCGATCCGCTACCACCATGTGGAGAACGCGGCGCTGGACGCGCCGTTTATCCTGATTGGCAACCACAACAGCATGATCGACCCGTTTCTCATCGGCTGGAAGATCAGCCGCTATCAGTTGCGCTTTCTGGGCAAGAAGGAACTGATCAAGCACCCGCTGACGCGCGCCGTGTATCGCAACATGCGGATGATCCCCGTCGACCGGCACAACATGGATATGGCCGCCGTACGCGCCTGCCTGAAGGCACTCAAGGAAAACCACGCGCTGGGCATCTTCCCCGAAGGCACGCGGCACAAGCGCACGCTGATGGAGGAGATGGAAAGCGGCGTGGCGGTGATCGCGCTGCGCGGCAACGTGCCCATCCTGCCGGCCTACATCGCCGACAAGCCCAGGCTGTTCCGGCCGATTGACTGTTACTACGGAAAGCCCTTCTCCGTGGCCGGGTATGCGGAGAAAGGCGTCAACCGGGAAGCCACCGAGCAGGTGCTTTGGCATATCACCGCCCTGTACCGCGAGATGGCCCGGGAACACCTCTCCCACAAGACCCGCGGCCGCTAGGAAAACCGTTTTTTTACGGTTTGCAGGAAGGAAAAGAAGGAATCGTGAAAAAGACGGCGAATAGCTTCAATGATTTCGCTCTGGAGGTTGGTCAATGCCGTTGCTGGTAGCCAAGCACGCCGGCTTCTGTATGGGGGTACGCCGCGCGGTGGTCGAGGCGATGAAGGCTGCCGGGACGGAAAAGGATATCGTTACGATCGGCGAACTGGTTCACAATCCGGAGGTCATCCGGCAACTGGAAGAGATCGGCGTGCACGCAGTCGATTCGCCCGCCGAGGCAACCGGTCGTACCGCGATTATTCGCAGCCACGGCGTCGCTCCGGATATGTACCGGGAGCTGGACGAGCGTGGCTTGAAGACGATTGACCTGACTTGTCCCTTTGTGCAAAGGCTGCACACCATCGTCGCCCGCTACAGCGACACGGGGAAACCTGTGATCCTGGTTGGGCAGCGCGACCATCCCGAAGTGGTGGGCACGATCGGCTGGTGCCGCGGCAGCGTCTATACGGTGCATGATCTGGCCGAGGCCGAGAGCCTCCCGGAGTTGGACGAGGCGCTGGCCGTATCGCAGACGACGTTCCCGCACGAAAGCTGGGAGGCCATCGTGCCGGTGCTGCGGCGCAAGGTGCGCGCGCTTGCGGTGGAGGATACCATCTGCACCGCGACCGTCCTCAGGCAGAGCGAGGCCAAGCGCCTGGCCGCCCGGGTGGACGCCATGCTGGTGGTGGGCGGGCTGGGCAGCGCCAACACGCGCAAGCTGTACGAGACGTGCCGAAGCATTTGCAGGCGCACTCTGCTTGTAGAGCGCGCGGCGGATATCCCGCCGGGCTTTGCAGATATTCATTCGGAATCCATCGGAATCACCGCCGGCGCGAGTACGCCGGATTGGTCACTTAAGGAGGTTGTCACACGCATGACTGACAAGGAACAGATGGATCAGCGGGCTTCCGTCGAGGAGGCAGACAAGAGCAGCTTTATGGCTGACGTGGAAGCCACTCTGGTCAAAATCAGGCCCGGACAGTCGGTGACCGGCACGGTCGTCCAGATTACGGACGACGAAGTGTGCGTCAATATCGGCTTTAAATCCGACGGGCTGATCAAGCGCGAGGATTTGGTGACGCAGGATGTGAAACTCGGCGACGAGATCGAAGTGGAAGTCGTCAAGGTCAACGACGGCGAGGGCAACGTGCTGCTGTCTCAGCGCAACATCCTCAACCGCAAGGCGTTCGTAGCCCTTGTCGAGAAGTACGAGAAAGGCGAGTTTGTCGAAGGCGTCGGCAAGGAGGTCGTCAAGGGCGGCCTGATTTGCAACGTGGACGGCATCCGCGCGTTCGTGCCGGCGTCGCAGCTCTCCAACCGCTATGTGGAAAAGATCGGCGAGTTCGTCGGCCAGCCGATGCTGCTCAAGATCATCGAAGTGGACGAACAGAAGCGCCGCATCGTCGCCAGCCGCAAGGCCGTGATCAAGGAAGAGGCGACCGTGCGCAAGGCCAAGATCTGGGAAAACCTGCACGAGGGCGACGTGGTCAAGGGCATCGTCCGCAGGCTGACCGACTTCGGCGCGTTTGTGGATATCGGCGGCGTGGACGGCCTGATCCATGTGACCGACCTGAGCTGGGCGCATGTCAAGCACCCCTCGGAGATCGTCAAGCCCGATCAGGAAGTGGATGTGAAGATCCTCAGCCTCGACCCCGAGCGCGAGCGCATCCAGCTGGGGCTCAAGCAGATGCAGCCCAAGCCGTGGGACCTGGCCCCCGAGAAGTACCCCGAGGGCGCGGTGGTCACCGGCAAGGTGGTGCGCATCACCACATTCGGCGCGTTTGTGGAGCTGGAGCCGGGCATCGACGGCCTGGTGCACATCAGCCAGTGCGCGGCGACCCGCATCAATAAGGTGGAAGACGCCGTCAACGTGGGCGATGTCGTCAACGTAAAGGTGCTCAGCGTCGATCCCGAGGCCAAGCGCATCAGCCTGAGCATTCGCGCGCTGCTGGAGCCGGAGCGCCGGGAAGCGGCCGAAGAAGCGCAAGCCCCGGCCGACAGCGGCGAGGACGCCGTGCCCGTGGACATCGAAGCTGTCGGCCGTCAACTGGACGAAGAAGCCGACGAGGAAGAATAACGGTTTCCGGGAGCCGCTCGAAAGGGCGGCTCTTTTTTTCGTCCCAAGATCCCGGGAGGAGCGACCGCGCCGCGCCTCCCCCGGAGGCGACCAGACGGCCGAAAACCCCCCGCCACAGCGGAAGCGGGGCAAGGGCGAAACCCTTGCGGGATTTGGGGCGACGGAGGCGAGCGTGCGGCCGGCGGCCGCTTGGGCGAAGGCCAAAGCGAACCGAAGGAAGAAGGTTTCCCAAGGCTTGGGCACGGCAAGGCCCAGCCCGACGATGAAACCGACCGGCCCCCCAAAGCCTCAGCCGAAGCGTTTTGCCAGCGCGGGCGGACAGCCGCAGGGCCATGAGGGGTGCGACACGGTGCGCCGCACGGGTTCCCCGACGGGCCAGGCGCCGCCCGGGGAGGCGCATCCGCACGGGCGGAACGGGCGGTCGCAAAATGCCGGGAACCTTTGACGGCCGCGCGGATACGCCCGCCGAAACCGCCCTTTCGGCTTGCGGGGCTTGCGCGTTCGTGCTACAATGGACGGGAATATCAGGCGGGATGCGGAAGCCGAGCGCTTCCGGGCGCAGGCCGGGCTTGCGGGAGGATGGACATGACGAGCATCACCGAAACCATCACGGAAGGCAAAGGCAAACGGTTATACGCGACGGAAAACCCCGACGAGGCCGTTGTGTACTACAAGGATGAGGCCATCGCGTTTCACGGGCTCAAGCGCGGGCGCATCATCGGCAAGGGCGAGATCAACAACCGCATCTGCGAATACCTGTTTACGCTGCTCAAGCAGCAGGGCGTGCCCAATCACTTCCTCCGCAGGCTGGACGAGCGCTCCTCGCTTGTCAAACGGGTGGATATCATCCCCGTGGTGGTGAAGGTGCGAAACATCGTCGCCGGAAGCCTCGCCAGGCGCACCGGCTACGCGGCGGGCACGCACCTGCGCAACACCGTGATCGAGTATTGCCTGAAGGATTCGGAACTGGACGACCCGCTGGTGAACCTGACGCACATCACCGCCATGGGACTGGCGACGGCCGATGAGATTGGGCTGATGGAGCAGGTCGCGGTGCGGGTCAACGGGATCCTCACCGAGGTGCTCCGGGAGATCAGCATCGAGCTGATTGATTTTAAGCTCGAGTTCGGGCGCTTTCACGGCGAGGTGCTGCTGTCGGACGAGATTTCGCCGGACACCTGCCGTTTTTGGGACGCCAGCACCCACGAGCCGCTGGATATCGACCGCTTCCGGCTGGACCTGGGCGATGTGGCGGACGCCTATCAGGATGTGCTGCACCGCCTGACGGGCTATGTGTATAAAAACACCGAGGAGGAAACCTGACGTGTTTGACGGCAAAACCCTGATGATCACCGGCGGCACGGGATCCTTCGGCGAGGCGGTGCTCAGGCGGTTTCTCGACACCGGCATCCGGGAGATCCGCATTTTCAGCCGCGATGAGAAAAAGCAGGACGACATGCGCCACCGCTACCAGAACGGCAAGATCAAGTATTACCTGGGCGACGTGCGCGAGAAGGATTCCGTGAAAAACGCGCTGCACAACGTGGATTACCTGTTCCACGCGGCGGCGCTCAAGCAGGTGCCCTCCTGCGAGTTTTTCCCCATCGAGGCGGTGAAAACCAACGTGCTGGGCACGGACAACGTGCTTTCCGCCTGCATCGAAATGGGCGTGCGCAAGGTGATCTGCCTGTCCACCGACAAGGCGGCCTACCCGGTGAACGCCATGGGCACCTCCAAGGCGATGATGGAGAAGGTGTTCGTCGCCAAGGCGCGCACCGTTTCGCCGGAAAAGACGCTCATCTGCGGCACGCGCTACGGCAACGTCATGTGCAGCCGCGGCTCGGTGATCCCCCTGTTCATCGAGCAGTTGAAGGCGGGCAAGCCCCTCACGGTGACCGATCCGGATATGACGCGCTTCATCATGAGCCTGGAGGAGGCGGTGGAGCTGGTGCTGTTCGCCTTCGAGCACGCGCAAAGCGGGGATATCCTCGTGAAAAAGGCGCCCGCCTGCACCATCGGGGACCTCGCGGAGGCGGTGCAGCGGGTGTTCGGAACGCATCAGGAGGTGCGCATCATCGGCATGCGCCACGGCGAAAAGATGTTTGAAACCCTGCTGACGAACGAGGAATGCATGAACGCCATCGACATGGGCGATTTTTACCGCGTGCCCGCCGACGGCCGCGACCTGAACTACGATAAGTACGTGGTGGAAGGCGACCAGAACCGCAACACCCTGACCGAGTTCAACTCCGCCAACACCCGGTTGCTCACTGTGGACGAGGTGGTCTTGAAGCTTCTGTCGCTGGAATCCATCCGGCAAGAGCTGGAAGGCTGGAAGGCGTAAGGGGGAGCGCGCGGCGGCATGGGACGCCTGCGGTCGCCGCGCCGGAGTCATCCGCCTGGGAAGCGGACGGCGCCGCCCGCCGCAAACACCCGGCGCTGTGGGGGAAACCCGCGCCGGACCCGGGGCCCGCGGATAGGCGGCAGCCTCGGAAAATGATCCGTCCACCACCCCCGGCGGCATTCCGGCCCGGCCGCACGGCAGGACCGGCAAGCGATGCAAAGGCGCATGGCGGAAGCTGTGCGCCTTTTCAGTAGGTCGGCGGCCCGCGCGCGAAGGGTTCGTGCCTGACGGCGCGACAACGGCCTTCACACCTTCTGCGGCGATAAAAGCGAAGGGTTCGCGCCGCGCAGCTGCAAACGAAGAACAGGCGCGCGGGAGGATTCGCGGAAGGCCGCGCAAAGCCGGAACAATGGCGGGACAATATCGGGGATAGGGTCGCGCGCTGCCGGGGCAATGGCGGGACCTCGGCTGGCGGAAGGAAGCGTGAAAATCCGCCGGGAAACAGCCGCCAGGAGCAAACGCAAAAATCCGCCGGGAAACAGCCGAAGAACTCCGAAACGAAGCGCTCGGCGATCGCCGCGGCCGCGTGGAGAGGGGGATCGGGAAAGGCCTGCCGCCGCTCTTTTCGGGGCATATCCGCTTGCCGCAACCGCCCCAAAAAAACAATGAAAATACTAAAAATATTGATAATATTCTAACTAGACGCAGGAATAAAGGAGGCACCCGTAGAACATAGAGAAACGGGAATAAATTGAGCTTTTTCAATCCTCCCATAAAACGATACCATTGAACCCGACGGAAGGAGAACGGAAATGCAGAACTCTCAAGACCTCAACAAGGTGCAGGCGCTCCGAGACGCCCTCAACGCGGGCGACGAAAAGCGCCTCAAGGCACAGCGTGACGCCGGAAAGCTGACCGCCCGTGAACGCATCGAGAAGCTCGTGGACGCGGGCAGCTTCGTGGAGCTGTTCGCCCTGGTGAGCGACAGCGACGCCGCTGCGGGCGTGGTGACCGGTTACGCGACGGTTCAGGATCGCCCGGTCTATCTCTTCGCGCAGGACTTCACGGTAAAAGGCGGCGCCATGGGCGGCCTTCAGGCACTGAAAATCAACAAAACGCTCGATATGGCGCTGAAAACCGGCGCGCCCGTCCTCGCCCTTTGCGACAGCGCCGGCGTGCGGATCGACGAAGGCGCCGCGGCGATGAACGCGTACGCCGAAATCTACCGCAACATGGCGCGCTTAAGCGGCGTGGTGCCGATGGTCGCGGTGGTGCTGGGCCCCTGTGTGGGCGGCGCGGCGCTGCTTACGCAGCTGGCGGACGTGAGCATCATGGCCAAGAACGTCGGTTCCCTGATGGTGTTCGGCCCTCAGGTGCTGGCCGCGATGAACGACGTGGACGTAACGGTCGAGGCGCTGGGCGGCGCGGATGTGATGGCCAGGCAGGGCGGCGTATCGCTGGTGGCCGCCAATGAGCATGAAGCCCTCGCGCTGACCGCGCAGGTGCTGGCGCTCCTCCCCGGCAGCAACGTGGAGGATGCCGACCTGCTGGAAGGCGACGATTTGAACCGTCTGCTGACGGTAACGGATCCTGCGGATGTATCCGGCCTGCTTTCGCAGCTTTTGGACGCCGGTACGGCGCTGGAGCTTAAAGCCGCCTACGAACCCGCCGTGCGCACCGTGATGGGTCGCGTGGGCGGGCATTCCGTGGGCGTGGTGGCGACCGCTCCCGGCACGCTGACCGCCGGCGCGCTGCAGAAGGCCGCCCGGTTTGTGCATTTCCTGGATTGCTTTAACCTCCCGGTCATCAGCCTGATCAACACCTCCGGGGTCAAGGTGGACCGCATCGACAACCAGAGTTGGCTGATGAACGCGCAAAGCCAGATGCTTTATGCCTACGCGACCGCGACCGTGCCCAAGCTGGCCGTGATCACCGGCAGCGCCGTCGGCCAGGCCTACGTGGCCATGGGCGGCAAGGCGAACGCCGACGTGGCCTTCGCGTGGCCCGGCGCCGTGGTGAGCGCCCTTACGCCCGAGGCGGCCGTCGCCGTGCTCTACTCAGACGAGGTGAAGGCCGACAGCGCCCAGCCCGCCGAGGCGCGCGCCAAGTTCGCCAAAGCGTATGCCGAGGACGTCGCCGGCGCGCTCAACGCCGCGAAGGCCGGCCTGGTGGACGACGTGATCGACCCCGCCCAGACGCGCAAGCTGCTGACCGCGACGCTGGAGATGCTGGTGAGCAAGCGGGACAGCAACCCGGCCAAGAAGCATGGTAACATGCCCCTGTGAGCGTGAAAGGGAGGTTGTACTATGAATGAACTGCTTTTCGGCCTGTCCGTCGCGCTGATCGGCATGCTGGTGGTGTTTTCCGGGCTGGTGCTGCTGATCGGCAGCATTAAGCTGATCACCCTGCTTTCCAACTGGCAGACGGCCAGACAGGAAACAGCGCCGTCGGAAGCCGTGCAGGCGGAGGCCGAGCCCCAAGCCGAGCCCGACCTGATGGAGGAAGAAGGCGTAACGCCTGAAATCGTCGCCGCCCTGACCGCCGCCATCGCGGCCGTATGGCAGGGCGACACCGGCTTTACGGTACGCCGCGTGCGCCGCGTGCACAACGCGCCCGCGTGGAACCGCGCCGGCCGGGAGGATCAGGTTTACAGCCGCATGTAACGCGGCCGCCCGCCGGCCGCGCGTTCCAGGTTGCCCAGAACAGTTAAGGAGGATTTTACCCCATGCGTCAGTTCGCTATTACCGTTAACGGCGTTGGATACCAGGTTTCCGTGGAAGAACTCGGCGGCGCTCCGTCCGCCCCCGCCGCGGCTCCCGTTCAGGCTGCCGCCCCCGCGCCCGCTCCCGTCGCCGCCAAGCCCGCCGCCCCGGCCGCCAAGGCCAAGGCGTCCGTCGCCGCCGGCAACAAGGTCAGCTCCCCCATGCCCGGCACGATCATGGATGTGAAGGTCGCCGAGGGCGCCGCCGTTAAAAAGGGCGACGTGCTCCTGATTCTGGAAGCCATGAAGATGGAAAACGAAATCATGTGCCCCGCGGACGGCGTGGTCAGGCAGATCGCCGTCGCCAAGGGCGCCTCCGTCAACAGCGGCGATCTGCTGGTTGTGATCGGTTGACGCCATCGCTCTGTCAGGAGAAAAGAAAGGAGTTGATGGACGACCATGAACAGCATTAACGTTGGAGAAAGCTTGGTCAAACTGGCGCAGCAATCAGGGGTTTCAGCGCTGATCGCCCAGCCGCAGTATCTGATCATGATCGCGGTCGCCTGTTTGCTGATTTACCTCGCCATCGTCAAAAAGTACGAGCCGCTGCTGCTATTGCCCATCGCGTTTGGCATGCTGCTGGCAAACCTGCCGCTGGCCGGCCTGATGGACGGCCCCAAGTACGAGTACCTGACCGAGGCGGTGCATGCCGGCAAGAACGGCATACCCGTGCTGATGGCCGACGGTTCCACGGTGTATCAGTATATTTCGCAGACCGGCGGCCTGCTGTACTACCTCTACCAGGGCGTGAAGCTGGGCATCTACCCGCCGCTGATCTTCCTGGGCGTAGGCGCGATGACCGACTTCGGCCCGCTGATCGCCAACCCCAAGAGCCTGCTGCTGGGCGCGGCGGCGCAGCTGGGCATCTTCATCACCTTTATCGGCGCGCAGCTGCTGGGCTACACCGCCGCGGAGAGCGGCTCCATCGGCATCATCGGCGGCGCGGACGGCCCCACGGCCATCTACCTCACCGGGAAGCTCGCGCCTCATCTGCTGGGCCCCATCGCCGTGGCCGCGTACAGCTACATGGCGCTGGTACCCGTGATTCAGCCGCCCATCATGCGCGCCCTGACCACCAAGAAAGAGCGCATGATCGTCATGGAGCAGCTCCGGCCCGTTTCCAAACGGGAGAAGATCATCTTCCCCATCGCCGTGACCATCATCGTGAGCCTCCTGCTTCCGTCGGCGGCTCCGCTGGTCGGCATGCTGATGCTGGGTAACCTCTTCCGCGAAAGCGGGGTCGTGGAGCGCCTGAACAAGACCTCCCAGAACGATTTAAACAACATCGTCGTCATCTTCCTGGGGGTCACGGTCGGCGCGACGACGAACGCCGATACCTTCCTCAACTGGAAAACGCTGGGGATCATCGTGCTGGGCGTGGTGGCGTTCGGCTTCGGCACCGCCGGCGGCGTGCTGCTGGGCAAGCTCATGAACAAGCTCAGCGGCGGCAAGATCAACCCGCTCATCGGCTCCGCCGGCGTTTCCGCGGTGCCCATGGCGGCGCGCGTCAGCCAGGTGGAAGGCCAGAAAGCCAACCCCGGCAACTTCCTGCTGATGCACGCCATGGGCCCCAACGTCGCGGGCGTCATCGGCTCCGCGATCGCCGCGGGCATCCTGCTGAGCATGTTCGGCGCGTAAGCGACGGGCGTATCCCGACGTTTGAAAGGAGTTACAGATATGGCCAAGGTCGGAATTACCGATACGATTTTGCGCGACGCGCACCAGAGCCAGGCCGCGACCCGCATGCGGACCTCCCAGATGGTGCCCGCGTTTGAAAACCTGGACAAAGTCGGCTACTTCTCGCTGGAGTGCTGGGGCGGCGCGACGTTTGACAGCTGCCTGCGCTTCCTCAACGAGGATCCCTGGGAGCGCCTGCGCACCCTGCGCAAGGGCCTGCCCAACACCAAGCTGCAGATGCTGCTGCGCGGCCAGAACATTCTGGGCTACAAGCACTATGCCGACGACGTGGTGGATTTCTTCGTGAAAAAGACCATCGAAAACGGCATCGACATCGTCCGCTGCTTCGACGCGCTCAACGATCTGCGCAACATGGAAACCGCCGTGAAGGCCACCAAGAAGTACAAGGGCATCGCGGAAGTGGCCATGAGCTACACCATCAGCCCCGTGCACACCGAGGATTACTTCGTCAGGCTCGCGGGCCAGATCGCCAAAATGGGCGCGGACATGATCTGCATCAAGGACATGGCCAACCTCCTGCTGCCCTACGCGGCCTATAGCCTCATCAAGCGCCTGAAGGCCGAAACGGGCCTGCCGATCGTCATGCACACGCACGACACCACCGGCACGGGCGCCATGACCCTGCTCAAGGCTGTGGAAGCGGGCGTGGACGTGATCGACACCGCGCTGAGCCCTCTGGGTGGCGGCACGGCGCAGCCCACCACCGAGGCGATGGTGGCGACCCTCAAGGGCACGGAGTACGATACCGGCATCGACCTGCTGGTGCTCAGCGACCTGGCCGCGCACTTCCGCACGGTCGCCGACGAGCTGACCAAGGAAGGCTGGCGCGACCCGGCCCGCGTGCTGGCAACCGACGCCAACACCCTGATCTATCAGGTGCCGGGCGGAATGCTCAGCAACCTGATCAGCCAGCTCAAGCAGGCCAACGCCATGAACAAGTACTACGACGTGCTGGCCGAAGTGCCGCGCGTGCGCGAAGACTTCGGCTATCCGCCGCTGGTGACCCCGACCAGCCAGATCGTGGGCTCCCAGGCCGTGATGAACATCCTGGGCGGCGAGCGCTACAAGATGGTCACCAAGGAATCCAAGGCGCTGCTGCGCGGCGAATACGGCCTGCTGCCCGCGCCTGTGAACGAAGAGGTGCGCAAGCTGGTCATCGGCGAGGATGCGGTGATCACCCATCGCCCGGCCGACGACATCCCGCCCGAACTGGACAAGTACCGCGAAGAGATCCGCGAATACTACCAACAGGAGGAGGACGTATTGAGCTACGCGCTCTTCCCGCAGGTGGCGATCAAGTACTTCCAGTACCGTCAGGCCAAGCAGCTGGGCGTGGACAGCACGATGCTGGACAAAGAGCAAAAGACCATGCCCGTGTAAACGGACAAGGCAGAGCCGCGGCGAGGGATCGCCGCGGCTTTTCCGTATGTCAAACAAAAGTGGGTCATGGGCGAAGCCCCGGTTGGGATTCGGGGAACGAAACCCCTCGCGGGTCTTTGGCGGCGTTGCGATGCTCAGTGCCGGAGCACTTGGCCCGCGCGAACGGACTGCCCCAAGGGCCTGTGAGGCGAGCGGCGATAACCGTTCCTAGGAGTTTGCCAACGGTGGGAGCCGCGGCGAGGGATCGCCGCGGCTTTTCCGTAGGTCAAACAAAGGTGGGTCATGGGCGAAGCCCCGGTCGGGAGTCGGGGGGACGAAACCCCTCGCGGGCTTGTTAGCCTTATGCGCAGACGCTTTGCCCAAGCGGGCGAACCGCCTGAAAAGCCATGAGGCGTGCGGCGAAAACCCCGGCAACCGACCCGCCGGGGTTGATCCCAGACCGGAACGGCGCGGGGCGAAGACGCCGCGGGAAGGCCCGCCTCAGCCGCGTGCGTCCGAACCGCGCCGGCGTTTATCCTGCTCAATGGGCGCCTTCCACGCCTCGGAGAGCGGCTCGCGGCGGCGTACGGCGGCCACGGCTTGGTTGACCGCGTCGAAATTGGTCTGCGTGCCCATGCTGTCGTTCACAAAGCCGGCCGCGCGCGAAGCGTGGATGCCGATCGCCCCGGCGGCGGCAACCGCGTCCATATTGGCGCCCAGGAAGAAAAACTCCCAGTCGAATTCCTCCTGCCGGAGCTTGATCATGGTTTTCACCTGCGCACGGTTGTACTCGCGGCTCGCGTTCTCCTGCCCGTCGGTGGTAATCACGAAGATGGTTTTGCCCGGTCGCTGCGGTTCCGGGGTCAGGCGCTGCAACCGGTCGATGTGGTCGATCGTGCGGCCGACGGCATCTAAAAGCGCGGTGCAACCGCCTACCGAATACTCGCGTTGGGTCATCTCCGCAACCTGCTGGATGGGCACGCGGTCGTGCAGGCGATGGTAGGCATCGCTGAAAAGCACTGTGGACACCAGCACCTCGCCTTCCAGCGCCTTCTGCTTGCGCAGCATGCCGTTGAAGCCGCCGATGGTGTCGCTTTCCAGCCCCTGCATGGAACCGCTGCGGTCGAGAATAAACACGAGTTCCGTCCGATTCGGGTTCATGTGAATCGCCTCCTTGCTGATGGACTCACAATACCACCACCCGGAGGCGGTAAGGTCGCTCGCAAGGCGACATCGCGCTTACCGGACGAGATGAGCGCAAGGGAAGCGCAGGATGGTTGGCCCGGATGCGCGGCGCATTGGCGCTCGGCTGGTTATCGGCGGTTCCGGAAGCGGCGTGCATCGGTAAACCGACGGATCATCGACGACGCTGCAAGCGCGGCCCCTGCGTACCGCTACCGGCACAAACCGTGCACGGAATCTCAAGAATGCCGGGCAGACAATCGGTTCCGGGCATGAAAACAGCCCGGACGCCGGAGCGTTCGGGCTGTGCGGGAGAACCGGATTACAGCAGCGTTGCAACAATGGTGTACAGGCCGTAGGCGATCATCAGCAGTCCGCCGATGCGCCTGAGCAGCGGCTGATGATCCCTCAGCCAGCCGAAAACATCCTTGAGGCCCTGATAGAGCACCATAAACAGCAGCATCGGCAACGCGAGCCCCAGCGCGAACACGGCCAGCGAGAGCATCCCAACGCCCACGGTGGCGCTGGACGCGGCCAGTATCAGCGCGTTGGCCAGGATCGGGGTCAGGCAGGGCGTCCAAGACAGGGCAATGACCACGCCAAACAGGGCGGAGCTGAAAAAACCGGCCGGCTTTCCCTTGTACCGATCCGCCCATCGCGGCGCGCGCACGCCTTTCCAGTGGAAGAAATCCGCCGTCCACAGCCCAAACACGATCATCAGAGCGCCTGTGGCCAGGTTCAGCGTGCCGCGGTCCAACTGCTGAAAAAACCCGCCGATCAGCCCCGCGCCCGCTCCCAACAGCGTAAACAGCGTGACGAAGCCCGCCAATAGCCCCAGGCTGCGCTTGAGCACACCGCGCCAGGCCGCGCGGCGGTCGGCTTCATCGGAGCCTTCCCCCACAAGGTAGAGGGCGTACACGGGGAGCATCGGCAGCACGCAGGGAGAGAGAAACGCGATCAGGCCGCCGCCGAACAGCGCCCAGAAGGTGAGCGGAGCCGCGGATGCGGCAAAAGCAGCGCTCATTGGAAATTCTCCAGGGAGACGCCGCCGTTGGCGTCAGCCGTAACGGCGAAGGCCTTCCCGTACCGGCTGCCGTCGCGGTTTTCGGAAGAGGTCGCGGCGGGTGTCGCCGTCGCTTCCGGGCGCAGGCCGACGCCAAGCCCCGTCATGTACTCGACCATGCCGCTGTAATCCAGCGTGTAGGTGCCGCCGTAGAGGTAGCCTTCCTTATCGATGAAGAAGCTGGTGGGATACCCCTGAAGGCCCACCATGCCGGCCAGCTGCATCTCCTCATCCTCGACCATGATCATATCCTGCAGGCCGAAGCGCTCGATGATCGACTTGGAATCATCGCCGTTTTCGCCGTCCCACACGTGGATGAGGACGATCGCAAGCTGGTCGGGATCGAATTCGTCAAACACGCGTTTGATCTCGGGCATTTCCTTCATGCAGTAGGTGCACCAGCCCGTGAAGAAGTTCAGCCAGATCGCCTTGCCCTGATACTGGGTCAAATCCAGATTGGTGCCGGCAAACACGTTAAGCACATAGGGTTTACCGGCCTCGTTGGTTTCCGCCGGGGTTGTATCCGCCGCGGCCGTTTCCGCCGGGGCTGTTTCTGCCGCCGCGAAGGGCATTGCCGTTACCGCCAGAGCCAGAACCGTCAATAGGGTCGCCAGCCGTTTCATCGTTCTCATTGCAATCAATCCTCCTGATGGGTAGATAACCCATCCGACGGGGGTTGAAACCGAATCCCGGCTGCTTTGCAGCGAATTCACAAACCCGACAAAAATGCAGCGACAAATAATGGAAAATTCATTTATCGGATTTCTCTGAAAAAGAACCGCCGGGGGTATTTACGGATAAAAACGATTGTGTTATAATGCGAAACAGTTCGCTCGGGTTGGGGATGCGCGCAGGAGAGACCCCGGCGATATGCAAGATGCAATGGCGCATCCGCCATTTGCTTGCGATCAAGGCACGCAATGGCGCGCCGTTGCAGGAGGAATCCATCATGCCTCTGGGAATTTCACAAAAAGCGGGGAACATCGCGCCTTCCGCCACGCTGGCCATGGACGCGAAAGCCAAGGCGATGAAGGCTGCCGGGGAAAACGTGATCGGCCTGGCCGCGGGCGAGCCTGATTTTGACACGCCCGAAACCGTGCGCGACGCGATGAAGGAAGCGCTGGACCTTGGCATGACGCGCTATTCGCCCGTGCCCGGCACGCTGGAGCTCCGCAAGGCGATCATCGAGAAGTTCAAACGGGACAACGGGTTGACATACACCCCGGATCAGATTATTGTATCCAATGGGGCCAAACATTCGCTGTACAACGTTTTTTTCGCGCTGCTGGACGAAGGCGACGAGGTGATCATCCCCTCGCCGTGCTGGGTCAGCTATCCTGAAATCGTTCGGATGGTGGGCGGCGTTCCGGTGTTTGTCCCCTCGGGCGAGCGGGAAGGCTTCATCCCCACGCCGGCCGCGCTGGAAGCCGCCGTCTCCCCGCGCACCAAGGCGTTCATCCTTACCAGCCCGAACAATCCCAATGGCTGCGTGTGGCCGCGCGCCGCGCTGGAGACGCTGGCCGACCTGGCCGTCAGGCACAATTTCTACGTCGTGGCGGACGAAATCTACGAGATGCTCATTTACGGCACGGAAAAGCATGTGAGCATCGCGTCGCTTGGCGATGAGATTCTGGCCCGCACCATCGTCATCAACGGCGTGAGCAAGACCTACGCCATGACGGGCTTCCGCATCGGCTACGCCGCCGGACCGCGGGAAGTGATCGCCGCCATGACCAACGCCCAGAGCCAGGCGACCTCCGGGCCCAACACGCCGGCGCAGCACGCGGCGCTCAGGGCGCTGATCATGCCGCAGGACTGTGTGGAAACCATGCGCAGGTCGTTTGAAGAACGCCGCGACGCGATCGTCAAGGGAGTTAACGCCATTCCCGGCCTTTCCTGCCTCAAGCCGGACGGCGCGTTCTATGTGATGATGAACGTGACCCGTCTGCTGGGCAAGCGCTGCGGCGAGCGAAAGATCGAGGATTGCGCCGCCTTTGCCGACGCGCTGCTCTCCGAGGTCAAGGTGGTCACGGTGCCGGGTAACGCCTTCATGGCGGAAGGCTACTGCCGCCTGAGCTACGCGACCTCCATGGACAACATTCAGGAAGGCCTGCGCCGCATTGAGGCGTTTGTGAAAACGCTGGTCTGAGGGAGACGGCCGCAGGGCCGGTTCCCCGCCTGCGAAGGGAAGGATATCCACGGGCTTTCCACAGCGCGCAAACGGCGGAAACCCTTCCGCCGGTTACGTGGAGGGCGCGGGATGCCCGGTTTTCCTCGGTCGGGGACGGTCGATGGCCGCCGATTCCACGGGGAGCGCACAGACTTTCAATAGGGTTTTACACAGGTTTTCCACAAAATTGCGTGTTTTCATCGGTGTTTTCCACATCGACCCCGCGCGGCGGCCCGGTTCAAGGCACAGGAAGCCCCGGCCCGGATGCGTGGCAAGCACGATGGGTTTCAACAGAAGTAACCGCCCGGGGCGGGCGGCGCGCTTCCGGCGACCGGGCGGCACGCCCGCAGGAAGGAGACGGAGCAATGCTAACGTTCAGCAAGAAATCCAACCAACTGATGCAGGCGAAGTATCAGTATGAATTGCAGGATGTCCAGGAGCCCAACCTGTACCGGGAGATTTACGACTATCAGTCGATTCCGAAAATCGCGTTCAACAACCGGTTGGTGCCCATCAACATGCCCGATGAAATCTGGATGACCGACACCACCTTCCGCGACGGTCAGCAGAGCGTAAGCCCCTTCACGCCGGAACAGATCGAGCACCTGTTTGTGCTGCTGTCCCGCCTGGGCGGGCCCAAGGGACTGGTGCGCCAGAGCGAGTTTTTCCTCTACACCGACAAGGACCGCGCCGCGCTGGAGCGGTGTCAGGCGCTGGGGCTTACGTTTCCGCAGATCACCACATGGATTCGCGCCAACGCTTCGGACTTCAAGCTGGTCAAGGCCGCCGGCGTCAAGGAAACGGGCATACTGGTTTCCTGCAGCGACTATCACATCTTTAAAAAAATGCACCTGACCCGCGCCCAGGCGATGGACAAGTATCTGGGCATCGTCAAGGCGGCGCTCGCGGAGGATATCATCCCCCGTTGCCATTTCGAGGATATCACCCGCGCCGATTTCTACGGGTTCGTGCTGCCGTTCGCGGAGCAGCTGATGAAGCTGTCCCGCGAGAGCGACATGCCCATCAAGGTGCGCGCCTGCGATACCATGGGTTACGGGGTCAGCTACCCCGGCGCGGCGCTGCCCAGAAGCGTGCCCGGCATCATTTACGGCCTCAACCACTATGCCCAGATCCCCAGCGAGCAGCTGGAATGGCACGGCCACAACGATTTCTACAAGGTGGTCAACAACGCCGGCACGGCGTGGCTCTACGGCTGCTCCAGCGTCAACTGCTCGCTGCTGGGCATCGGCGAACGCACGGGCAACTGCCCGCTGGAAGCCATGGCGATCGAGTACGAAGCCCTGCGCGGCACCACCGACGGCATCGACCTGACCGTGGTCACCGAGATCGCCGAGTACATGGAGCGGGAAATCGGCATCGAGATCAGCCCCCGGCAGCCGTTCGTCGGCCGCCACTTCAACGTGACGCGGGCGGGCATCCACGCCGACGGCATGCTCAAGGACGAGGAAATCTACAACATCTTCGACACCACCCAGATCCTCAACCGACCGGCGACCGTCGCCGTGGACAGCCACAGCGGTCTGGCCGGTGTGGCCCACTGGATGAACGGCTTCTTCCGCCTCAAGGGCGACGACGTCGTCGACAAGCAGGATGAACTGGTGCAGGCGGTTAAGGCGCTGGTGGATGCGCTGTACGCCGAGGGCCGCAACACGGTAATGGGCGACGAGGAGCTGGAAATCATGGTGCGCAATTCGAACATGAGCCGCTACCAGCGCCTGCTGCTGCATAAGAACCGCTAGGCGAGGCGACCGGCCGCCTGCCTGCGGGCGGGGCCGGGCCCGCCGGCAGGCGGTCCGGAAACCCGGGGTGGGTCCGCGGCCGGCCGAAGAACCGGCAAGCAAAAAAGACCACACGGGCGTGGGCAGGTCGGGCGCGCGCGCTTTCACAGACGGGAGGACGCGATCGCCCTCCCGCGGCGCAGCCCGACCGGAGAACGGCCTTTGCGCAGGCGCCTTGTCAGGGGGCCCGACGAAGCCTCGAAACGCTTTGCCGCGAGCCTGCGCCGGATGAAGAACCACCCGGCGCGTGATCATCCAGACGGCGTCGGCCGCTGACCCGTCCGCCGAACCGGCCAAGGTTCCGGGATTCCCATCAGCTCCAGTCTGTGGCAAACCCCTGCCGTACCCGCATACGCCAACCGAAACCCTGAGGCAGCAACGATTGCACCCGGAGTGACCGATCCCGCACAGGCTCGGTCAACAGCCCGAGGGCCGCGTAGCCCATGCGTGCGCGGGGAAATGGTCGGTTGATTTCAGTTTTTAGATCAAGAACAAGTCAACAACCCATGCTTGCACGGAAAACTGCCCATCCTGCCATCCGCGCGTGGCGAATCGCCGTACGGCACGCTCCTGCGCGGTACGTCGGGCATGTCCTAGCGGTTCTCCTGTGCGCCGCTTGTGCACCCCATATGCGCGCGGGAACCCGGCGCGAACCGCGGCCTGCGTTTCGCGGGACGCGCGCCTGCCGCGCCGCCGCGCTATCTCCGGGGCCGCGCCATCGCCAGAACGTCGCGGAACCGCCGCTGGAACTCGTTGTCCTCCTCCTTGAGCCTGGGCGGAAACAGGCGGTCAAACGCCGCGCTCTCGGCGGGGTCAAGGTCAAACACGCCGTCCTCGGCAAAGCGGCCGGCGGCGTTTGCAAGCGCGCCGAGCCGAAGCTCCGCCGCCTGCAGGGACGCGCGGTACAGATCGTCCCTGGTGCCGATGCCGTAACGCTCGGCCGCGACAAAGCCGTGTCGGGCGTAGTACGCCGGATCCCCGTAGATCAGGATGGCGGCTTCGCCCGCCTCGCGCGCCATGGCCGCCGTACGGGCAATCAGCTGGCCGCCGATGCCCTGCCGCTGGTGGGAAGGCAGTACGGAAAGCGGCCCGAAGGTCAGCACCCCAAGCGCGCCGCCCGCGTCCAGCAGAATACGCGCCCGGGTATACAGGATGCTGCCGACGATCCGTCCCTGCGAAACCGCCACCAGGGCCAGCTCCGGCACAAAGGCGGCGCAATCGCGCAGGATATGGGCCAGGTAATGCTCGTCGCACCCGGGGGCGTAACGGTTCCAGAACGCCTCGCGGGTCAGGTTTTCCACCTCGCGGTAGTCCGCAGGGGTTTCGCGCCGGTATAGAATGGGTTGGGGCTGCATTCGCGCTTGCGCCTCCTTTTGGTTCATACGATCCCGTCCGGCAACGGAAAAGCGGCCCCCGCAGGGCGGGAGGCCGCTATTTCAGATGCCGTTTGACTACTTCAGCAACATCATCACGATGCTGAGCGACACAAACAGACCGGTGCAGATCTTGGTGATCAGCGCCAGCTTGGCATCCATGCCACGCGCCTTGTTCTTGCCGAAAAACGTCTCGGCCGCGCCGCTGACCGCACCGATCCCGGTGCGCTCGCTGCTCTGCATCAAGACAGTCACGATCATCACAAGCGCCGATAACATAAGCAGAATGCCTACAATCCATTGCGCTACGGTCATGCTTACAACCTCCTTGAGGATTTGTCCTCTCAGTCTATCATTTGCTTTCTGAAAATGCAAGGGTAAAATTGCGTTTCCGCGCGCGCGGAAACGAGCGGTAAGCGCCTTTCGCCTACAGACGGACGCGTTTCATCAGCGGGGCCAGCAGCAGGGCGATCACCACGCCGCTTGCGCCCTGTACGGCGTTGCCCAGCAGCCCGGCGCCGGCGGCCGCCAGCCCGTACCCCAGGATCAGCCATTCGGTGAGGAAGTAACCGCCCACCATGACGGCTTCCGCGGCGATCAGCCCCAGTACGCGCAGCCAACTCAGTTTCGTGCGCACGGCCAGCACCGCGACGGCCGCCACCGCGCCCTTGATGAGGAAGGTTGGCAGCAGGTAGACCGCGTAGCCGCCCATCAGATCGGCCAGCATGCTGCCCACGGCCGCCGCGGGCACGGCCGCCCAGCCCAGCATCGAGGCCGCCAGCAGGATGAAACCGTCGCCAAGGTGCACATAGCCGTTGGTCATGCTCATGGGCAGTTTGATAAAATACGTGGCCACGAAGATGAGCGCCGCCATCATGCCGCAGATTGCCAGCCGGGCGGCGGCGTCCGCCGGACGAACCTCGCGCTGCTTATCGGACATCCGAAATACCCCCTCCATCAAATCGGCCGTCGGACGGCTGTGGAAAAGCCGCCGCCCCTGAAACGGATCGCCGGGCGACGGCTGGTCGGGCGCGGGTTAAGCCTTACGCATCCAGCGAGGCTTCGTGCTCGCGCAGGGAACGCAGATGCTTGTCCTCCTCCAGCGCGATGCCGTTGAGCATCTCGGCGACGCGGGAATCCGAGCATTGCCCCGCAAAGGCGCGGTAGGCAGCCGCGGCCTTTTCCTCGGCCTGCGCGGCGAAGGCGAGCATGCTGCGCTCATCCTTGAGCAGGCCCTGGCGAACGGCGCCCATCAGCCCGCCCTCAAAAAGCACCGCGGACGCGACGGCCGCGAGGGTCAGGCGGCGCTCCGCCTCGGTATCCAGCCCGTTGTAGAGCTCCCGAAACTGCGCGAGGTGCTGCTTCTCATCCGCCAGCATGTAGGCCAGTTGCGCGCGGAGAGGCTGCTTGTCCCGGCCGAGCTCCGCCATCAGCAGCAGGGCGCGCTCGTAGAGCTGGATGGCGCCCCGTTCCATTTCACAGGCGACGAACAGCGCCTCCTGCACGGTTTGAACCTGCATCATACGCTTCCTTTCCACAGGTTTCCCATGCGTTTTCCACGGGTTTTTCCTTGGAGGTGTGGAAAACAGGAAAGCCTTATGTAACCGGATTTTGCGTGCCCGACGTTGGAAAAATCAGCCTTTTTCGGCCAGGTGGGCATTGAGCTTTTCCACAAGCTCGTCGGCGCTGGCGCCGTGCGCGGCGCAGGCATCCTCCAGCGATTCCGCCGTCGCGTGCGGGCAGCCCAGGCAGTGCATGCCGAAATTGATAAAAATAGACGCGGTGCTGCGGTCCAGGCTCAGCACCTGGCCGATGGACATGTCCTTGTGAACGGTTGCCATGGCGGTATCCTCACTTTCTTTGGTCACGGAGCCCTGCTCCGTAGGTATCTTACCATCCGGGGCGGGGGATTGTCAACGTTGCCGCCCGATTGCAGCAATACCCGTTTGCGCGGGTTTCGACACGCGAAACTTGCCCAGTCGCGCGCGGCAAACGCTTTCCGCCAGACGCTTTGCCGATCGCCACGCCGCGCCTGCCGCGGCATTGGTTCGGGCCGGGCCGGCGCGCCAGGCCGGGCGGACGCATCGCCGCGAAGGGGCGGACGGCCCAATCACGCAGCGCGACCCCTCCGCGCCCCCGCCCGGCTTGCTTCGGCCGTCCGCCGCATGTATAATGAAACCAGGGATGTCTTTGATGATCGGGGAGGCAACGCCATGGCGCGTACGGATCGAAATTCGGTTTCAGCGGCCCTCTGCAACGCTTCGATGCTTTTATACATGGGCTGGCTGCTGCTGCCGGCGGTGCAGGCCGCCACGCACGCCGTAACGGGCGCGCTGAGCGTGGGCGTTTTCGGGCTGGGCGTGGCGCTGGACGGGGATACGCTGCCCCGCCGGTGGCGCTGGTTCCTGCCCCGGGTGCTGGCCGCCGCGTTGCTGCCGCTGGCCCTGTACTTTTTTTTGGAACGCGGGGGCGGCCAGTTCGCGGGGTATTATGCCCAGCAGGGTATGTTCTGGTTTCCGCCGCTGTGGTGCGCCTATGCGCGCGGGCGCGGGGACGCGCGGCTGTACCGGTGGATCGGCCCGGCGCTGATCGCCCTGCTGGCTGTGACTACGCTGACCACCGTGGGCTGGCTGGTGGAGGGGATCACGCGTGGGGATCGCGTGTACGCCTACGCCCGGTCGCTTGGCTCCGGGGAACCGGGCCGCGCGGATTACCTCAGGGAGCTGATGCTGCGCAACATCGGCGGGTACGATTTTGTGTACGCGGGCGTCCTGCTGCTGCCGCTCACCTTTGGCATGGGCCTTGCCGCCCGCGGCAGGCGGCGCGCGGGGTGGGCGCTCCTGCTCCTTTTGCAGCTGTTATTGATCGGGCTTTCGCAGTACACCTACGCCATCCTGTTCGCGGCGGGCGTAATGGCGGTGGAGTTGCTGGCGCTGCTGCTGCGCGCCGTTTTCCGCAAACTGTCGACGGGCCTTTCGCTGCTGTGCACCGTACCGCTGATCGCCGCGGCATGGCTGTTGCGCGTGCCGCTGCTCACGTGGCTGGGCGGTCTTGCGGCCGGGTTCGGGTTTGAAAACGCCGCCTACAGCCTTACCCAGCTGCTGCTCATGGTTACGGGCGGCGCGGTGGACGCGGGCTCGCGGCTGGCGACCTATACCACGCCGCTGGCGGGGATCGCCGCGTCACCGCTGGTCGGCTCGATGCTGGGCGGCGCGAAGGCGCTGGGCATGCACAGCGACGCGCTGGACCTGCTCTCGGGCATGGGCATACTGGGCGCCGCGGGGTTCGCGCTTGGCGCGTGGGCCGTCGGGCGCGGATCGCTCCGGGGCATCCGCGCGACCGAAGCGTTCCCGCACGTGGCGCTGCAATGGCTGCTGCTGGCCCTGTGCCTGTTCCTGGGCACAGTGTTCTACTCCCGGGAGATACCGCTGTCGCTCTGCCTGAGCGCGACGCTCCTCCTGCGCAAGGAGGCTGCCGCGGGCGAAGGGGATGCGCCGCGGACCATACCGCCCAGCCCGGGAGACTGAGGTTTCGGGCGCGGAGCCATCCGCACCGTTTCGAACCGGCCCGCAAGCCGCGCGCAGGCGCCGGACACAGCGGTCGCTTGCTCCGCCCGGAAACAGCCGGCACAGCCGTACAGAAGGAAGGAAAACCCGCGCGCCCCGCCCGGCCGGTACAGCCCGGACGGCCGCGGTATTGCCAGCCGGCTGGAAATGGATTATAATGTGACGAAGCGTCGGACGGGTAACGGAAGAACGGAAAGGCGGCCCCTGCATGAGATGCCAATTTTGCGGTTACCTGGATTCGCGCGTGATCGACAGCCGACCCACCGAGGAGGGCACCAGCATCCGCAGACGGCGGGAATGCATGCGCTGCGGCCGCAGGTTCACCACCTATGAGAAGATCGAGACCACCCAGGTGATGGTGGTTAAAAAGGATATGCGCCGCGAGGCGTTTGCGCCGGAAAAAATCAAGAAAGGCCTGATGCACGCCTGCCAGAAGCGCCCCGTGAGCATGAAGGATATCGACGCCATCGTGGAAAAGGTGGAGAAGGCCGTTTACAGCAGCGGGGAGGACGAGTTCAGCTCCCGCCGCATCGGGGAATTGGTCATGGAGGAGCTCAAGAAGCTCGACGAGGTCGCCTACGTGCGCTTCGCCAGCGTCTACCGGCAGTTTACCGACGTCAGCAGCTTCATGGAGGAGCTTAACAAACTCGTCATCGAAAACAAACTGCGCGGACAGCCGGACGAAACGGTCTGATGGACGTCGCCCGCGCCCCGTTGCCCGGAAACGGGCGGAAACGCTTTTGTTACATATGATTTGCAGGCCCCGCGAAGCTTGTCGCATATGGCTTTTCGGGGCCGGCGGCCGTTTCGGGGGCCGCCGCGGTTTTGTGTTCCAATGCCTGTTGTGCTATACTTTCTGAGGATTGTCGACCCGACCGTGAAGGGGGGCTACCCATGCCGAGGCAACCCGAATCCGTCCTGCTGGTGGACGGCCACAGCCTGATCCACCGCGCCTTTCACGCGCTGCCGCCGTTGAGCATCGGCGGCGTGCACACCAACGCCGTGCAGGGCTTTTTCAGCATGCTGTTCAAGGCCATTACCCAATACCGCCCCGAGGCGCTGTGCGTCATGTTCGACATGCACGCGCCCACCTTCCGCCATACGATGTACGACGCCTACAAGGCCGGCCGCAAGCCGACCCCCGAGGAGCTCCGGCCGCAGATACCGCTGGTGCGGGAGATTCTCAAGGCCATGGAAGTGAACATCTGCGCCCTGGAAGGCTATGAGGCGGACGATCTGCTGGGCACCGCCGCGCGCCTGGCCAACGAGGAGGGCGTACATGCCTACATCCTCACGGGCGACCGCGACAGCCTACAGCTGGTGAACCGCCACACGGAGGTCATCCTCACCAAGACGGGCATTTCCGAAAGCCTGCTCCTGTCCCCGGAAGCCGTGGAGGAAGTTTTTGGCTACGGGCCGGGTCAGGTGACGGATTTAAAGGGCCTGATGGGCGATTCCAGCGACAATATCCCCGGGGTGCCCGGTGTGGGGGAAAAGACCGCCCTCAAGCTGATTGCGCAGTACGGCACGCTGGAAAACGTGCTGAGCCACGCCGACGAGATTCCCGGAAAGCTCGGCGAACGCATCCGCGACAACCGCGAGCTGGCGGAACTGAGCAAGGATCTGGGCACCATCCGGGTGACCGCGCCGATCCATCTCCGGTTTGAGGAGTGCGGCATGGAGGGTATGATCCACGCGCTGCCCACGCTGCAGAAATATCAGCTCAACCGCCTGTCCCAGCAGCTTTTAACGCTGT
>JAAYUF010000007.1 GCA_012517815.1 Clostridiales bacterium | reverse complement strand
CGAAGGTTTCCAAAGGGCGAGCGGAAAGCCCTTTGGTGCGCCCGCAGGCGCATCCCCTCCCGCCAGCGCCGCCAAGGCGCAAGAATCAGAAAGCCAGCCTGCAAGGCCCCCGAAGGTTTCCAAAGGGCGAGCGGAAAGCCCTTTGGTGCGCCCGCAGGCGCATCCCCTCCAGCCAGCGCCGCCAAGGCGCAACAATCAGAAAGCCAGCCTGCAAGGCGTCCGAAGGTTCCCAAAGGGCGAGCGGAAAGCCCTTTGGTGCGCCCGCAGGCGCATCCCCCGCCAGCGCCGCCAAGGCGCAACAAAAATGCAAACCACCCCGCAACGGCAATCGAAGCAATGAAAAGGGCGACCGAAAAGCCCTTTTCTTCCCCCCCCTTGCGGGATTGCACGGTTTATGGCACAATACAGGACGGGCATTTTTCGCCGCTGTCCGGTTTTTGTTCGGAAAACCCCGTCGGACGTGTTCTCCCGGACGGCGTGTCCGGATGCAGTATTAAAGGAGGCTCCCCATGCACAACCCTCAGCGCGTCGTGATTCTGGATTTCGGCGGCCAGTATACCCAGCTGATCGCCCGCCGTGTGCGCGAGTGCGGCGTTTTCTCGGAAGTGCTGCCCTATACCGCTACGGCGGAAGCCATTCAAAAGCTGGACCCCAAGGGCGTAATCCTCTCCGGCGGGCCTTCCTGCGTGCTGGACGAGGGCGCGCCGCT
The DNA here is from genome assembly GCA_012517815.1 of Clostridiales bacterium. Taxonomy (GTDB): domain Bacteria; phylum Bacillota; class Clostridia; order Christensenellales; family Aristaeellaceae; genus CAXXOK01. The sequence continues at coordinate 48,081 of JAAYUF010000007.1, read as the reverse complement.
GTGCGACCCGGCGGTGTATACGCTGGGCGTGCCGGTGCTGGGCATCTGCTACGGAATGCAGCTGACCTCCGTGATGCTGGGCGGCGCGGTGGCGGCGTGCAACCTGCGGGAGTACGGGCGCTCGCTTGTGATGATGGACCGGCGGGACGGCGGGCTTCTGGAAGGGCTCAGCCCGCAGAGCTTCTGCTGGATGAGCCACACGTATCAGGTATCGGCCATGCCGGAGGGCTTTACCGTCATCGCGCATACGGATAACTGCCCCGTCGCCGCCATGGCGGACGAGCAGCGCCGCATCTACGGCGTGCAGTTCCACCCCGAGGTCACCCACACCGAGGAAGGCCGCAGGGTGCTGGAAAATTTCCTGAAAAAGATCTGCGGGCTGGCCGGGGACTGGAACATGGAAGCTTACGCGGAACTGGCCGTGCAGCGCATCCGCGAGCAGGTGAAGGACGGCACCGTGCTGCTGGGCCTGAGCGGCGGCGTGGACAGCGCCGTGGCCGCGGCGCTTCTGTACCGGGCCATCGGCCACCGGCTCACCTGCGTGTACGTGGATCACGGCTTCATGCGCGCCGGCGAGAGCGATCAGGTGGTGGACATCTTTACCAGAACCTTCCCGGTGGAACTGGTGCACGCGGACGCCGCCGAGACGTTTTTCGCCGATCTGGCCGGCGTAACCGATCCGGAAAAAAAGCGCAAGATCATCGGCCGGGATTTTGTGGAGGTGTTCAAGCGCGAGGCCCGCAAGCTGGGCAAGCGCGATCATTTCGCGCAGGGCACCATCTACCCGGATGTGATCGAGTCCGGCGACGTTAAGGGCAGCGCGGTGATCAAGAGCCACCACAACGTGGGCGGCCTGCCCGCGGAGCTGGGCTTTGACAGCCTGGTGGAACCGCTGCGCATGCTGTTTAAGGACGAAGTGCGCAAGCTCGGCCTCACCCTGGGCCTGCCGGAAAGCCTGGTATACCGCCAGCCGTTCCCCGGCCCGGGGCTCGCCATCCGCGTGATCGGCGAATTGACGCCCGATAAGGTGCGCATCGTTCGGGAAAGCGACCTGATCCTGCGCGAGGAGATCGCCCGCGCGGGGCTGGACCGCTCCGTTTCGCAGTATTTTACGGTGCTCACCGGCGCGCGCAGCGTGGGCGTGATGGGCGACGAGCGCACCTATGCCTATGCCGTGGCCATCCGCGCGGTGACCACCGACGATTTCATGACCGCGGACGTCGCCCAGATCCCCTACGAGCTGCTGGGGCGCATCTCCACCCGCATCGTGGGCGAGGTCAAGGGCGTCAACCGCGTGCTGTACGACATCACCACCAAGCCGCCGGCCAGCATCGAGTGGGAATAAGCCGCTGAGCACGGCTTCGACCCAGAACCGGGCCGGGGCGTGCGAAGAAATATCGCCAATGGAACGAATCACAGACGATTATTGCTCATGGTGAGAATAAACGTTGACGATTCGTTCTGTTGTTTTCTCCGGACATTTTCGGAAGGGGCCGTCCTCATGCGGTCTCTGTTTTCAACCCTTCTGCGGCGATCGGCCGGACCCCGGTTTGCGGCCGGAAAATAGCCGATGAAATGAATAATCGGCAATTATCGCTTGTAATGTGAATAAACGTTGCTGATTCGTTCGTTTTGCTTTATACTGAAGGTCCAGGAAGGGGATGCAGCCATGCTTTGCTTTTGCTTTGACCCTTATGTGGCGATCATCGGCGACATTGTGAACTCCAAAAAAATACAGGACAGGGATGCCGTTCAGCAAAAGCTGAAGGCGGCCCTGTCCGCGGTCAATGAAGACTACAAAGCGGAGATTGCTTCCAACTTCATGATTACGCTGGGCGACGAGTTTCAGGGGCTGCTTTCCACGGGGAAGCATCTGATGGATGTGCTGACGAGAATTGAGCAGGAGATGTCCCCTGTCCGATTCCGCTTTGGCATCGGGGTCGGTTCGATCACGACCCAAATTCAGCGCGACTGGGCCATCGGCGCCGACGGGCCGGGCTACCACAAGGCAAGGGAGGCCGTCGCGCATTTGAAAGCCGCCGAAAACAAAAAGGAGAACGGCCCGGCCGATACCCGCATTGCCTTTGAGGATGCGCCTCAGGAGATCGCCGATCTGCTCAACGTCACATTCAAATTGCTGACCGCCATCAAGCAGAGCTGGAGCAAACAGCAAAGGCTCGTCATTCAGGACGCCCTCAAACACCGTGACAGTCAGGTTAAAATGGCGGGCAGGCTGGGCGTCAAGCAGCCTACGATTCATAAACACCTGATCAACGGGCACTATTATTCCTATCTGGAGGCGCTGAGCACCATCAACCGGATCATGGCGGAGGTGAAAAACAGCAATGGGTAACCCATACGCCCTCGCCTTGCTTTTTGCCTATACCCTGGCGGCGTACTATGTTTTGCCCGCTCCGTCGCTGATAGACCGCCCTGCGCTCACCCCGCGACATCTTGTATCGTACCTTGTTTGCCTGTCGGCGCTGATTTTGGCGCCGATGCTGACTTCATCATTCTCCGCCGTCTGGCTGTCCGTCGCCGGGGCAGGGGCGTTTATCGTCGTGGATCTTTTGCATATCGGCGTGGCATGGATGGCGGACAGGCGGCATCGGCTGACCCCTTCCCTGCAACGCAAACTGTTCTTGATGACGAACCTGTTGTGGATCATCGCGCTGATCCTCCTGGGGCACATGTATCTGCTGCTCAACATCGCCCCCGCCATCAACCCGGGCTGGGATAACCTGTGGCAGCGCATGGGGATAGACCGCGTTGCCGCGTTCAGGTGGGGCACGGCGCTCCTGCTGGTTCACAGGCCGGTTAACCTGGCGATCGCGCAACTGCTCCTTCCCTATCGGCAGGAGGAGGAAGACACGGCCGCCAAAGCGAAGGATCGCAACGCGGGGAGAATGATCGGCACACTGGAGCGGCTGATCATCCTGATCCTCATCGCGCTGGAGCAATACGCCGCGATCGGCCTGGTACTGACCGCCAAGTCCATTGCGCGGTATGACAAGATCACAAAGGAGCCGGCTTTTTCGGAGTACTACCTGCTGGGCACCTTGCTGAGCACGCTTGCCGCCATGATCGTATCACGGATCATTTAAAACAATCTAAATGCAAAGCCTGGCGCAATCGTTCCGGTTTTCTCTTGCACAGTCAGCCGTTCTATGTTACTTTTACCTGCGAGACGTTTCCACAGCCGCGTGGCTGTCCGGGGATCAGCCTTTTGCCGTATCAATGAGGAGGAATGGCTCCATGCCGAATTACTCACTTGCCGACGCCGTGTTTGAAGCCGCCTGCGCGCAATTTCCGACCCCCTTTCACCTCTACGACGAGCGCGGCATCCGCGCCACGGCCCGCCGCCTGAACAAGGCGTTCGCCTGGAACCCGGATTTCCGCGAGTATTTCGCGGTAAAGGCGCTGCCCACCCCGGCCATCCTGCGCATCCTGGGTGAGGAAGGCTGCGGGCTGGACTGCGCCAGCGATACGGAGCTGCGCCTCGCGGAGGCGTGCGGGTTTTCCGGGGACGCGATCATGTTCAGCGCCAACGACGTGCCCCCGGAGGAGTTCGCGCGGGCGCGGGCGCTGGGGGCGACCGTGAACCTGGACGACATCACCCACATCGAGGAACTGCGCCAAAACGGCGGCATTCCGGAAACGATCTGCCTGCGCTTCAACCCCGGGGGGCATTTCCGCGTGGGCAACGCCATCATGGGCGACCCCGGCGACGCCAAGTACGGCATGACCCGCCCGCAGCTGAGCGAGGCGCTGGCCACCCTCAAGCGGGAAGGCGTCCGGCGGTTCGGCCTGCACGCCTTCCTCAGCAGCAACACCACCGACCCCAACTACTACCCCGCGCTGGCGCGCCTTCTGTTCCAGACGGGGCGGGATCTGGTGGCGGAAACCGGGCTGACCCTCGCGTTTGTGAACCTGTCCGGCGGCATCGGCGTGCCGTACCGGCCGGGCGAACCGGAGGCCAACATCGAGGCCATCGGCGAGGGCGTGCGGCTGGCCTATGAGGAGGAGCTGACCGCGCGGGGCATCGCCGGCGTGGCGCTGAAAACCGAGCTGGGCCGTTACATGACCGCCCCGCACGGCTGGCTGACCACCCACATCACCCACGAAAAGAACATTCACAAGCATTACCTGGGGCTGGACGCCTCCGCGTGCGACCTGATGCGCCCGGCGATGTACGGCGCGTACCACCACATCACCGTCGTGGGCCGGGAGCAACTGCCCCACGACCGGCAGGTGGACGTCACCGGCAGCCTGTGCGAGAACAACGACAAGTTTGCCGTCGACCGCCTGCTGCCCCCCGCCGAGATCGGCGACATACTGGTGATCCACGACACGGGCGCGCACGGCCTGAGCATGGGCTACAACTACAACGGCAAGCTGCGCTGCAAGGAAGTGCTCCTGCGCGAGGGCGGCGGCTTCACGCTGATCCGCCGCGCGGAAACGCCCCGCGATTACTTCGCCACGCTGGATGTGGACCCCGTGTGGCTGCGCCTGGATCAGGAACCCTGACCGGCGGCGCGCCTCCGCCTCCCGCGGAAGGCGGTAACGAAACCGGGCCCCCGTGAGCCGATCTTCGGCCTGCGGAGGCCCGGTTTCAAGCTGTTTACGCCTCCCGCTCACGGCGCATTGCCCCGTTGGTTTCGCCATGAAAGCGCGACGTGCGCCGCTGCGCCTTCGCTTGCGCCCCCGTCCCAGCAGAAAGCCGCTCGGGAGCCTGAGCGCGCGCCTGAATGGAAATCGCAGGAACGGCTCCCGCGCGGGCTTGCATTTGGAGGGAGGATATGCTAGTATTCCCTTATCCAGGAGGCCATTCTTCATACCTTGGCGCGCCGTGCCGGACCGCCTAGATCGCGGGCCGAACGCCGCGCGTGCCGCGCGCGATTTCGCCGCGGCCGGCTGAACAGAAAGGTGGGTTCCGTATGAAACGGATACTTTCCGCGGTGTTGGCGTTGCTGTTGCTGCTCCCCGCCCTCGCGCTGGCGGAGATCGACCTGAGCGGGCTGTCGTATAAGGAACTGGTCGCCCTGAAGGACAGGATCAACCTCGCCATGTGGGAGAGCGAGGAGTGGCAGCGGGTGACCGTACCGCAGGGCGTATACCGCGTGGGCGAGGATATCCCGGCGGGTCACTGGACCATCACCGCGGCGGACGGGCAATACGCCAGCGTATCCTGGGGCACCAAACTGACGCAGAGCGGCCAGGATGTCGAAATGGACTGGGAAAACGGCATCTACGAGTACGAAAGCCTCACCAGCCCGACCTATGAGTTCTTCACGGAAGGCAGTCGCACCGAGGTCGATTTCGATTTGGAGATCGGCCAGTACATCGTGGTCACCTACGGCGACGTGCTGTTTACCCCCTATCAGGGCAAACCCTCGCTGGGTTTCAAGTAACCAACGCGGAAGGCCGTCCGGCGGTTGCCGGGCGGCCTTCCGCGTTCCGGCGCGACCGTCGGGCGGCAAGCCGGCGGCCGGACCTGCCGCGGCCAGGCCTGCATCGGGCGGGCCTGCGGTGAGCGGAATCAGCGCGCGCAGCCCCTCGGAGGTCGGTTCCGGGGGGCTGTGCGCATCCGCCCGCGCAGGGTGGCACGCCGCCAAACGCACGCGCGTGCCGTGCGCGCCGGGCCGCCCTTTGGCGCTCAGCGCTTATACTCGGGCGATACCAGCGGCTTGCCGTTCTCATCCAGCAAGGGCGTCAGGCCCCCGGCGTATCCGTCTACCCGGAACAGATAGTTAACGCCCGTCATCCTGTCGACCCAGATTTCCACCACGCGCAGGGTACCCTGCCGGTAAATGCGCTCAAACCGGTTGTCGTTGGTTTCCCACATGCTCATGCGCTCCTTTCGGCGGCCGGTTACGGCCGCGCGGCGAAGTTCGGCCGCCTCCGGCGGACCGGGCGCGACCGTAACCGCGCCACAGGAACAGTAAACACCCTTGACGCTCCGGGCGCAAGGCTCGCGCGTTCAACGCCTCGGTTTGGCGGCTCCATGCCGCCCCGCTGCCGCCCAAACGGACCCGGCGCGACCCCGCGGGTTCGGTTGCGGGGGGTAGACGGGCTCGGCGGGAAAGCACCGGCGCGCCGCGCGGGAACGGCGGCGGCGGGATCGGCTGGGGAATAGCGTCGGCTGGGCGACAGAACCGGCGTGGGGGACAGAATCGGCAGGCCGGTCATCCGCCTGCTTCTGAATCCCCGACGGGGCAAAAAACCCAGATGGCTCGCCGGGGCAGGTGAGGGGCAGATCAGGGCGATCCCATTTCTCTGCTTTGCCTACGGATACGCCTGGGACTTCAGGCGGGCACGGGGGGCTTTCGCACCCCGGAGGCTATCCTTTTGCCTGACAAAAGTTCGGAAACGGACTATCTTCTTGCGTATCAAACGATACCGGGGTGATTCCGTTGCACGGCCCCCAGCGGCGGGTTCCTCATCAGCAGGATCAGGCGGATTCGGGCGCACGCCTTTGAAAGGCGGCCGGCCGGTCGCGGAGGCGGCGCTTCAGGCGGGCACGGGGGGCTTTCGCACCCCGGAGGCTATCCTTTTGCTTGAAAAACCTTCGAAAACGGACTATCTTATTACGTATTAAATGATACCGAGGTGATTCCGTTGCAAGGCTCCCCCAACGGCGGGTTCCTCATCAGCAAGATCAAGCAGATTCAGGCGCGCGTCTTTGAAAGGCTGCTGGCCGGTCGCGGAGGCGGAAGGTTCAGCGGGGCGCAGGGGCGCATCCTGTACGTGCTGTGGCGCAACGACGGCATTCCCATCAGCCGCCTGGCCGAGGCGACGGGGCTGACCAAAACCACGCTCACCGGCCAGCTGGACCGGCTGGAATCCGGCGGATACATCCGCCGTGCGCCGGACCCCACGGATCGCCGCAAGGCCGTCATCCGTCTGACCGACGCCGCGCAGACCCTCCGCCCGGATTACGACGAGGTCTCCCGGCAGATGAACCGGCTTTTCTACCGCGGCTTTACCGACGCGGAGATCGCCGATTTTGAGGGGAAGCTGACACGCATCCTGAACAACCTGACGGGAAAGGAAGAATAACCGTGAACGATTCGGTACTGGACTCGGTTCGCGCCCTGCGGGCGCAGGCGAAGATCGCCTGTGTGGCCTCCGTGGACGGCGAGGGCAACCCTCAGGTGAAGGCCATGCTGGTGCTGGAACATGATAGCTCCGTTACGCAGCTGTTTTCCACCAATACCGGCAGCCGGCGCGTGGCGCAGTTCCGGCAAAACCCGAAAGCCAGCGTATACTATTGTGATGAGGACACCTTCCAGGGCGCGCTGTTTACCGGCGCCATGGAGGTGCTGACCGATCACGACGCCAAGGCGGCGCTCTGGCGTGAGGGCTTTGAGCGCTACTATCCCAAGGGCGTGGACGACGACGATTACTGCGTGCTGCGCTTCACCGCGGAAACCGTGAATTACTACCACGGCCTGCATAACGATACCTTCCTCGCGCAGGCGCTGCTGGCGTGAGGCCCGCCGCGGGTGGCTGATACGGTTTCAAAGCCTGAACGCCTCCCTCTTGCGGCGCTTTTCTCCTGTGGCTTCGTCGCACAAGCGCGGCGCGGCCCCGCTGCGCCTCAGGCGGTCGAAAAACCCCCGCCGCAGCGGAACCGGGTCCGGGGTGGAACCCTTGCGGGGTTAGGGGCGGAGGCCCAAAGCTTTATATCGATGACCTTTGCCAAAGCGAGCGAACAGCCCGAAGGGCGATGAGGCGAGCGGCACGGCTTATGGCATGGGGTTTTGGACGGCCTGCCGCGGCCCCGCTGCGCTTTCGCCTCCGCACCTCGTCCCGGAAGAGAATCGCCCATGAGCCCGGACGCATTACTGGATGGACAACGGATAAGCCGGCCCTGTGCGCGCCGCGCGCGCCGACGCACGATATCCGCGCCGATCCCAACGCGCGGAGGGCGGCCTGCCCATCCCGCCCGAACGGACAACCGAAACCGGCCTCCCCATCCGGGAAGGCCGGCTTCGGTTCTACAAAACCCGCCGCGGCACAGGCCGGCGGCGCGCCCGTCGCCGGCGGCCCCGCCCTGCCCCTTGCGGCCGGGTTATCGGTTTTTGCCTTCTCCTGTGTCTATCAGGTTCAGGATGGCGCGCCTGAGCTTCACGTACTCGTCGGAGGCGCGCACCGCGTCGTCCTCCGCCGTGCCCGTGAGCGGGTGCGAAAACATCGCGTCAAACATGCCCACCAGCCGGCCCGGCCGCGCGGACATCACCACCACGCGGCTGGCCAGCGCGAGCGCCTCGTCCACGTCGTGGGTAATCAGCAGCAGGGTATTGTTGTGCTTGCGCCAGATATCGCGGATCAGCACCTGCATGTTGGTGCGGGTGAAGGCGTCCAGCGCGCCGAAGGGCTCGTCCATCAGGATCACCGAAGGCTCGCTGACCAGCGCGCGCGCCAGCGCCACGCGCTGCTTCATGCCGCCGGACAGCTCGTAGGGCTTGGCCGCGGCGAACTCCGTAAGCCCTACCAGTTCCAGATAGCGGCGCACCCGCTCGTCCACCGCCGCGCGGGGCATGCGGCGCATCCGCGGGCCGAACGCCACGTTGTCGTAGGCGCTCAGCCACGGATACAGCGTGGGCGACTGGAACATCAGCGTGCGGTGCCAGTCCATGCCCGTAATCGGCCGGCCGTTCATCGTCACCGAGCCGCCGGTGGGGCGGAGGATGCCCGCCACCACCGACAGGAGCGTCGACTTGCCGCAGCCCGAAGGCCCCAGAATGCAGATGAACTCGCCCTTGTGCACATCCAGGGAAAAATCGTCCAGCGTTTCCACGGCGCGCTTGCCGCCGTAGCGCATCTGCAGGCGGTCGACGGAGAGGATCACGGCCTCGTCGCTGCGGAAAAAACGGCTTTGCGGGGTCAGCCCTTGCGATTTATCCATCCCGCGCCTCAGGGCTGCTGCGCTGCCGCCAGATACTGCGCGTCCACCGCGGCCGCGAAGGCGTCCCTGGAGGGTTCCGCCGCCAGATTGCCCTGGTCGTAGAGGAACATCGCGGTCTCGTACAGGTTATCCGTCAGGGCGGCGCCGCCAAACCACACTTCGCTCAGTTGCTCCTGCACGGTCAGCCACGTGGAACTGGCCACCTGCCTGAGGCACTCCTCCGCCGTGAGCCCGATGTTGGCCGACAGGGCTGCGCCCGCCGCGGCGGGGTCGGCGTTGTACAGCGCCACGGCCCGGTCCATGCAGCGCACGTAGGCGGCGACCAGTTCGGGGTAGGCCTGCGCGAATTTCGCGCTCACGATTTCCACGTCCATCGTGGCGTAGCCCAGTTTTGCCACCTCTTTGGCGCTGGTGAGGATCACCGCGCCGTTGTGGACCAGTTCGGTCACCTGCGGGTCCCAGATGAACGCGCCGTCGATATCGCCGCGGATGAAGGCCGCGACCGTTTCGCTGGCTTTCATGTCTACGACGTCCACCTCCGCGGGCGCGACGCCCATGCACTCCAGATACTTGAGCAGGCTGTAGTGCGACGTGGAGGAGAACGGCGTGGCGATCGTCAAGCCCTTGAGGCCCGCCGCGTCGGTCACATTCAGGCTTTCGCGCACCGCCAGGGATTCCACCTCGCCCAGCACGCTCTGGATGTAGATCACCTTGCAGGCCACGCCGTTGGCCACGGCCAGCGCTGCGGGCACCGAGCCCAGGATGCCGAAATCGATGGAACCGGCGGCCATGGCGGTATTCACGTCGCGCCCCGCGTCAAAGTGGACGATGTCCACCTCCGTGCCCATCGCTTCGGAGAGCCACTGTTCTTCCTTGGCGATCCCCTCGGGATCGGCCAGCGTCTGCGTGCCGATGACGACCTTTTGGGGCAGGGACTGCGCCAACCCCGGGGCGGTCAGCCCCATGAGAAGCACCATCGCGGTCAGAAGCACCAAACCCTTTTTCAACATACGCTTTCCTCCTTCAAACACGGTAGCGGAATGGGTCGACATGGGATCAACGTCAGTAGTCCTTGCCCTTCCAGGGCACGAAGTAGGCTTCCGCCAGCCGGATCACCCGGTCCAGCAGGATGCCGGTCACCCCCATGACCAGAATGCCCACGAAGATGATATCGCTGCGCAGGTAGTTGCTCGCGTCCAGCACCATCCAGCCGATGCCGCTGCGCGCGGCCACCATCTCGGCGGCCACAAGCGTGGTGTAGCCCACGCCCAGCGCCGTGCGCATGCCCACGAAGATTTCCGGCAGCGCAAAGGGCAGAATCACGTGCAGGAACACCTGCCCGCGCCGCGCGCCCAGCACCCGGGCGTTCCGGAGGTAGTTTTGCCCGATGCGCATCACCGCCGAGGCGCAGGCCACGTAAATCGGCGCGAAGCACGCCAGGTAGAGCAGCATCACCTTGGACTCGTTGTCGATGCCCATCCACAGCACCAGCAGCGTGTAATACGCCAGCGGGGGCAGTGGGCGGTAAAACTCGATGATCGGCTCCCAGATCGCCTTGATCCAGGGGACATACCCGCTGGCCAGCCCCAGCGGCACCGCCGTGACCACCGAGAGCCCGAAAGCGAGCATCAGCCGCTGCAAGCTGGAACCCAGGTGCTGCCACAGCGTGTAGCCTTTGTACTGCGTGGCGCAGATGGTCAGAAACGCCTTCCACACGCTCTGCGGCGAAGGCAGAAACAGCGGACTGGCGCTAAACACGTTGCTGGCAAGGTACCACGCGGCCAGAATGACCGCGACCGTCAGGCCCGTAACGGCCCACAGCCCAAACCGTCGGCCTCTTGGCCCGGTGGAGAGATCGTCCGTCAACGTGGCACACCCCCCTGTTGTGGCGAAGCCCGCCGCAAGGGACTTCCTTCCCTCATCATACGGGCGGGGCCTGATGGAAGCAAATGAATCCTTCTGATGAAAATGGACGGAAACTGATTCATGTTTGTCAAGCCGGAAGCATAAAAAAGAACGCCCATCGGCGGCGCTCTGTCCGTTGAGATCTTGGGCCGGGGAACGTCGGGCCGGCGACGCGCCGCGGCGGCAGGCATTTTAGGGCCCGCCCCAAACCCCGCAAGGGGCGCTGCCCCTTGACCCCGCAAGGGCGAAGCCCTTGACCCGTCATTTGCCGGCACCGCGGCTGCCGCCTGTCGACGCTCGCCGCGGCAGCAGGCTTTGGGGCCCGCCCCAAACCCCGCAAGGGGCGCTGCCCCTTGACCCCGCCGCAAGGGCTTCGCCCTTGACCCGTCTTTTGCCGGCACCGCGGCTGCCGCCTGCCGACGCTCGCCGCGGCGGCAGGCTTTTTGGGACCCGCCCCAAACCCCGCAAGGGCTTCGCTTTTGACCCATCCCGAAGGAATGCACCGCTGTTACGCGCGGGGCGCTTCCTCCACGCGGATCAGCATCCGTAGCGTATCGATCTGGTGATCGATAAATGCGCCGACCGTCCGCCTGTCATCGTAGGTCACGCCGCCGCCGTTTTCCCAGATCTCTTCGAAAAAACAGTCGAAACCCGCGCGGTTGCGCGCGCCGTTGATCAGCAGGATGTTGTCCTCGTACGCCCCGTTCTCCAGCCGCAGGTACCCTGTCGTGTCGGACAGGAACACGCATGGGTTGGTGATCTGCTGAAAATCGTCGCTGAACCCCCGGCGGATCAGCTGGAACCGCAGGTGTTCCCGTTGCAGCAGCAGCTCCCGCAGGTACGTCAGGTGGCGCAGCCGCCGCTGCGCGCTCACGGTCAGCCGCCGGTTGAAGAAATCCAGCTCGCCGGTGAGCGCGTAATTGGTGATGGCCGATTCGTACACCATCACCCGCGCGCCCGAAAACCCCAGCACGTTCGCCGTCAGCGAGAAAGCCTTTTCCATGTGCGCGCGCAGGGGCATTTCCGCGGGCTGCTCGGCCAGCAGCTCGTCAAACACGTCCGCCGGCAGCAGTTGCTCGGTCATGTGGCCCATCAGCCAGCGGAGGTTGGGGGAGAGCACGCTCTGCGCGTAGTACTGGTCCCGGAGCATGGCGCCCAGATCGGTTTTCAAAAACAGCAGGCATTCCTGGTTGATCATCGCCGTCATGGAGGCGTACGCCTGCTCCGACGCGCCTGCGTTGGTGCACAGGGTGTTGCTCAGGCAGCGGGCGCTGTCGCCCAGCAGGGTGGTAAACACATAGTTGCGGTCCACCGCGCAAATGATCTTGCCGCGCGCGTACTCCCCGGCGTACAGCGAGAAGTTGAGCCGGGAATAGTTGGCGAGCATGTGGATGATCAGGATGGTATGGTATACGCTGCTCTCCTCGTCCCGGGGGAAGGGGATCACCATGTCCAGCCGCAGGTTTTTAAGCTTCCGGCGCACGGCGAAGCGGCCGTTTTCGATGCCGGCGAGCTCCAGCTTCGCGTTGCGGCTCATCTGGTAGAGATCCGCGAAGATCACGATGCGCACGGGCCGTTCCAGGTTGAGGCGCTTGCGGCTGGCGCCGCAGAGCACGCGCTCCCCCGTGGGGTTGACTACGAAACTCACGTCCCCGCTTTTGCGCACGGGCTTGCGCGCGCCTACGGAGTCGCCGTAGGCCTCCAGAAGCGCCGAGGTGACGGCCTGGGCCAGCTCCGCCCGGCTGGCGGCGTCCAGCGTGCGGCAGAGGGATTCGGCCGCCTCGTCGGTCGCGTTGTCCGCGATGAACGCGCCGATCTTGCGGGACAGCTCCACCGAGTTTTTTTCCGAGGGCAGCGAGGCCCCGGAAATCCATTTGCTGATGTAGGAGGCGTCGTACTGCAGCGACTGCGCCAGCAGGTACTGCTTAACGCCGCTCTGTTCCAGCAGCTTCTCCAGCGTTTCGCCGAACATGGCCCCGCCTCCCCTGAATGCATGGTCGCGCGCCCGCGCCGTTACAGGTCGTCCTGAATATCCGAAGCGCCGGGGATCTCCCGCGGCTCCGGCTCGCTTCCTTGCCCGGCGTCAGCCGGGGGTTCCGCGCCCGCCGCGATCACTGCGCCCGCCGCGCCTGTCACGCCCGGGGCGGTCCGCCGCCGGATGCCGTGGCGGAACATCGCCCGCAGCTTGCGGATGAGGCTGTGCAGATCATGCCGGAAAAACAGCGCGTACATCATCATCACCAGCGCCAGCGCCGTGAGCATCACCAGCGCCGCCTTGAGCCCCCACAGCAGGAAATTCGGGGCGGCAAAGGTATACGCTTCCTGCGCCAGCGTGAAGGTGACGCCGCCCACGCCCAGGCTGATGAGGATATGCCGCCAGAATATCCAGGGGCTGCGCACCACCACATGGCGGGAGAGGTACCACGAATACTGCACCGAGCGGAAGATCGTGGCCACCAGCGTGCCGAATGCCACGCCTACCAGCCCGTACCGGCTGACCGCCAGGATGGAGATGCCGATGTTGAGCCCCGCCTCCACAAACGCGCCGTTGCGCGTCTGGCGGAAATGCCCCGCCGCCTCCACAATGCTCTGGTAAGGGATCCGGTAGCAGCTGAACGCGCCCGCCGTGGTCGCCAGAAAGGCGAACAGCGGCCGCAGGTAGCTCACGTCGTGGATGCCTGTGGTGTAGATGAGCACAAACGGCACGATCATGGTGCCCGCGGTGGCGTAGATTACGGTGGTCAGCCCAAAAACGATCAGCTCGTAGAGCTTCAGGTTTTCTTCCAGCAGCGCCTTCTCGCCCCGGGCCAGCATGTTGCCAAACGCCGCGCCGAAACCCGTGACAAACGTCATCAGCACCAGGCGGATGTTGGCGATCACGTAGTTGTACACCGTGTAGACCGACACTTCCCGCATGTTGGTAAACACGGTGAGCACCACCAGGTCGGTGTTGTTGTGGATGAAGAAGGCCACCGACTGGCCTACGGCGTCCCAGCGCTGCTTGAGGGTGCGGTTGCTGGGCGGCACGCGGCGGTCGATGCGGTATTTCTTTCGGATGTAGAGGTTGAGCAGCAGCGGCGTCATGGAAAAAGCCGCGGCGCTGCCCAGCTTGACCACGTGAATGCCGGCCCCCAGCCCGATGAGCACGGCGGAAAGCACGGTGTTCAGCAGAATCGCGCCGATCTGGATCACCGAAAGCACGTACTGCCGCTGGTCGGCTTCCAGCAGGAACTGGTAGGCCAGCCCGAAATAGTACTGCATGAAGGTGTGCACGCCCAGGATCAGCACCAGCGTGGCGGAAAACACCCAGCCGAATTCCGCCCGCACCAGCAGCGGGTACAGGCAGGCAAAACCTGCGATGGAGGCGGCGAAAATCAGCGCGATGCGCCGCATGAAGCGCATGGTCGCGTTGACAATCTCGCTGACCGTGCGGTCGTCATGCTCGGCCAGCGGCTTGTAGAGGGCCGCGCGCGTCACCCCGGCCACGCCGGCGCGCAGCAGCACCACGCAGGAGAGGAACTGGGTGATGGACGCGGTGATGCCGTTGTAGCTGGACCCGAACGAGCGGAGGATCAGCCGTGGGACGATCAGCCCGCAGACGACGGAGATGGCCTCAAACGACATCGAGGCCACCATGTTTTTCAGCGCTTTTCTGGATCTCATCGGTTCTGCGCCCACGGCGGGGGGTCACCTCCTTGGGAAATGCGCGGCGGCACGCCGGCCCGGCGGGTTTTGCCCCGGAGCCGGCGTGCCGCGGATTACGATCAGTTGGGCGTCAGGCGGAGCAGTCCGCCCACCCGCAGGGGGATCAGGATGGAACCCTCCAGGAAGGAGGCGGTATCCGGGTAACCGGGCACGGTGAACTGCGCGATCAGCGCCGGGTTTTCCGGGTCGGCCAGGCTTGCCAGGGTGACCTGCTTCCCGTAACCGAAGCTGGCCACCAGCAGCTCCCCTTCCACGGCCGGTTTGCCTTTGAGCTTCGTCTTTCCGGGAAGCATGTGCACGGTGAGGTTTTTCAGCTCCTCCTCGGTGGCGGCGCGCGGGTCGAACAGCACGTAGCCGTTGCGGTAAACCGCCAGCGTCTGTTCCCCGAAGGCGGCGTAGCCGTTGGGCTGTGAGGCGAAGGGGTTGGGCAGTTCAACAATCGCGGACTCCGCGGGCTGGGTAAAGTCGAACCAGCGCTGTTTCTGGCTGTCCTGCGCGCCCACCAGGCCGTCTACCGTCCCGCTGCACAGGTTGCGGTAATACATGGTGCCCACGCTCAGGGGTTTTTCGCCGTATGCCGTATCCAGCACCGGGCTGGCGGGGTCCGTCACGTCGAGCACCGTAAGGCGCGTCCAGCCGGCCTGCGCCAGGATGCGCGTGCCGTCTGGGCTCAGGGCGATGTCGCTCACGGTGAGGGTGTTGGCTGCCATCGTCCAGCGGCCGATTTCCGAGGCGTTGCCGCGGCTGATCCGGTACACGCCCAGGCCGGCGGCGGATTCCGCCACGTACAGGAGATCGCCGGAAATCACCGCGTCCAGCGCCGGCCCCTGGGTTGCCACGCGCTTGACCAGCTTGAGCTTCGCGTCCAGCACATGGATGCCATCGGCGCCGCAGGCGGCAAACAGGCGGCCGTTATCCGCCGCGGCGACTGCGTAGACGGATTCCACCCCCTGATACGCCGTTACGGTATAGCCCTCCACCGCGGGCAGTTCCGCCTTGGCCGGCTTGCTTTGGGTCAGCTTGGCGGTATCCGGGGCGGTTTCCGGGACGATCCAGTCCTTCTGGTATACGTAGATGCCGCTGGTCACATCGCTCAGGTACAGGGAACCTTCCGCGAACGCCAGCCCCATGACCGGCCCCTGCATGAACGCGGCGGTATCGTAGGGGAGGAGGTTGGGCCCCTGGGTGGCCAGGCGGTACTTCTCCGACGTGCTGGGGATGCGGATGGTGATCTTATCCACCCGAACGGGCGCGGCCGGGTCGGACACGTCGTACACATACACGCCGGGGGTCGTTACGGAGTAGTAGGCGTAATGCCCGGCGACCCGCACCTTCCAGTGATCGTTGCCCGAATTTTTGTAGCGGCCGTCGATGTTGCTGGTGGACAGCCACACGGGGGCGGCGGGGTCGGAAACATCGTAGATTTCCATGCCGTTGCCCGTGCCGTATCCCGGCGACGCGACGCCGGAAACGGTGTTGCGGCCGTTGTAGCCGGTGGCCACGTACAGTAGCCCGTCCTGCACGCAGACGCCCCCGCCCTGCCCGCCCAGCGGAATGGTGCTTACCGCTACGGGCCTGGTCACGTCGCTGACGTCGTAGACCTCCACCTTGCGCTCCGCCCAGGAGGCGGCGTACAGGTAGTTGCCGGAAACGCAGCAATCGTAGAACTCCTCATTGTTGCTGATCACGCTGCGGCGCACCGGCTCGCTCTGCGTGCGGATATCAATGATCTCCACGCCGTAGTAGCGGCTGCACACAAAGGCGTAATCCCCGCTGACGGCCAGGCCGGTCGCCATTTCAAGGGTTGGGAAATTGCTCAGGAGCTTTGGCTTTTCGGGATCGCGGATATCCACCACGTACAGGCCGTTTTCGCGGCTGGTGATCACCAGCGCTTTCCCCTTGGCGCAAAAATCAGCGTCGCGCGTGTTGCCCAGCCCGCTGAGGAATCCGACCTTTTTCGGGGCCGCCTGATCCTCCAGGGAGAAAACGGTCAGCACCCCACCCTGCAGGGCGTACAGGTGCGTTTCGTCGGCCAGCAGCGCCGTCGCCTTGGCGGCCACCGCCATGTCCTCGGTCAGCACGGTTTCGCTGCCGGCGTCCAGGTTGTACAGGCCCGTTTTCAGCGTGGTCACGGGCGTGACCCGAACATTGACCAGCTCGAAATTCCCGATATGCGCGGGCTGCAAATCGGTGGTCAGCGTCACGGTGACGTCGCCGACCTCCGTGACGCCCGTCACGGGCAGGAAATAATCGGTTTTCGCCGTGGGCAGCGCGTAGGCGGCCTGGTAGGCATCCTGCCCCACGGTGATCTCGATCATGCCGCAGCGGTCCTCCGCATAGGCGGTAAAGTGAAGCATCAGCAGGTCGGTCTTTGCGACGGTCTGCCCGACGGCGAAGCGTACCGTCTCGCCGGATACGGTTGCGCCCGCCGCGAAGGCGGCGCTGTCGACCAGGGTTTGGGCTCTCTCCGCCTCAACGGAGGTCATGCCGGGGTCGCTGAAGAGCTCCCACCCGCCCAGGCTGGACGCGGCGGCGCTCCCGGCGAAAACCAGCAGCCCGAGGATGGTCAGCGCGATGAGGATTAACGGTTTACGTGTTTGATGCTGTCTCATGTTCCTCCTCCTTGTCAAAGGCTTGTTCGGATGGTACGGGTCGGACAGGCTGGGCGTCGGGCTTCGCGGCGGACGCGCCCAGCGCGGCTTTCAGGTATGCGAGGGAACGCGCGCGCGTTTGCGCAATCGCGCTTCTGGCGGCGGCAAAATCCGGCGGGCGACGGAAAGCGTCGGCCAGGGGATCGCCCGGCGAAGCGAGGGTACCGGTCAGCGCGCAGGCTTCCAGCAGATCGGCGATCTTGCGTTTGCGGCCGCCGTAATCGGCGAAGTTGCGTTCGTACAGGATGGCGAAAAGCGTGCCGTGGTAGGTGTTGGTCGCCACAAAGTCGGCGTTTCTCATATAGGCGATAAACGTGTGCGGGTCGTATGGCACGCTGCGGTCGCACCACAGGCGGGACTCGCCAAATGAGATCAGCCTGCGGCCGGTATCGCGCCGCAGCTCCGTCAGCCTGCGGCGCAGCTCCGGCGGAACGCGCCCAAACAGGTAAAGCAGGATGTACCCCCTCTCCGGGATGGGCGGAGCAAGCGCGTCCAGCGCGGCCCGGTCGGTCAGCAGGGTCGGGTCGCATACCACGGGCGCCGGCCGCCCGGTGAGTTCCTCCACGATCGTTTGCGTGTAGGCGTCCCGCACGGAAACAGCGTCCAGCGCGCGCAGCCCCTCCCCGATCGCGGGATCCTCCCGGAAAACCGCATAGGGCGTATTGGCGGCGGAGGCGGCGTAGCTGACGCGCCGCCTGCCGGCAAACCGCGTGCCCAGGTAGGTGTCCACCTTTCGGTGAAAGTAGGGCGAGGCGAAGTTCCACACCGTATCGCTGCCGAGAACCACGCAGTCGATCCCGGCAAAAGCCGGGTCGGTTTCCCGCACCGTCGGGAAAACCCGCTGCGCCAGCCGGTAGCGGCGATAGCGCCGCCAGAGAAGGCACGCGGAGGCAAAGCGGAGTTTCAGGCATTTCGCCAGCAGCTCTCTGAGCCGATTGGGCAGCGCGGCTGCGGTATGGCGCAGGGCTCGCTCCAGAAAAACCGGCTGGCCCCCCAACGTCTCCAGGACCCTGTAGAGGCTGTACGCTTGTAAAAAACTGCCGCAGTTGGCGCTGTTGTATACGGTGACGATCAGTATTCGCACGGCTCTATCCTCGCTTAAGGGTCCGGGAGGCCGTCCGCGTCCGCCGCGGATCCCAACGGCCGGGCAGGCTTCCCGCGGGCAGGTAGAAGTACAAAAGCAGCAGGCAGAAGTAGAAATACATGGAGATATGCGTGGACCATGGGATGCGGGCGTAGTCCAAAATCAGCATGGATGTCAGCAGCACGAACACCATGTTCATCATCTGGCTTTGCTTGCGGCGCCGGAACGCGTTCAGCCAAACGATACCTATCGGGAGGTACCAGACCGCCAGACCCACGATTCCAAAATCGGCAGAGATTTCGGAGAAATTGCTGTGGCTGTACACGGCGCGCATGAAAACACCGTTGACATAGCGCACGTCGCGCAGCATGCAGTAGAAGCCGTCCACGCCGTAGCCCAGCCACGGGCGGTCCAGGAACATCTTCGCCGCCAGCACCTGATACAGGCTGCGCCCCAGCGAGCTTTTATCGGCGGCCTGGTTTTCGCCGGTCAGGGTGAGGATCAGGTTTTGAAAGCGCACCAGCACCGTGTCGTACAGGAAGGGGATGTTTTGCAAGAGCAGCAGGGCCAGCAGGGTCAGCAGCACGCCGCCGGCGATGTACTGCGCCCGCTTTTTCATGTTGGGCTGGAACAGGACGTACAGCAGGACGATGATCACATACTGCAGCATGGCGCCGCGCGAGCCCGAGCAAACCAGCGCAAACAGGAAAAAGGCGCTTAAAACCTTGCCCCAGCGCAGGCGCTCCTGCCTGGCAAACACCAGGCACACAAGCGTCAGCGGCGTGACGGCCGCGCCGAAGGTGTTGCGCTGCTGGCCGATCAGCACGGCGAACCCTTCCTCCCCGGCCTGCCCGTATTGGGAGAGCGGCGTTGTGACCAGAGCGACCATGCTCATGATCAGCACGGCGAAAATCAACGCCTTCATGACGGCGACCGCACGCGGGTAGCTGTCCACATACAGGAACATCGCGATGCCGATTATGAGGATGCGAAACAGGGTCAGCAGCGTGTTGGAATCTTCCTTGATGCCGTACGCCCAGTTTTGGGAGAGGTACGCCAGCCCGACGAACGCCCCCAGCCAGACCAGCAGGAACAGCTCGTGCTTGAGCACCCGGGTTTTCATCCGCAGTTTGGATTTGCGCACCAGTTGCACCAGCACGTACGCGACGATCGACAGCTGGGCCGCAAGCTGGATGTAGGTAACGGTGTACAGGCAGAACATGGTCGTGAAGTACGCGGCAAAAACGAGATCGGTGCCGCCCAGAGGATCGCGCCGTCTGATCAGGCTGTTCATTCACACTCTCCGCTTCCGGTCTTGTTCACCGTCCGGCGTTATGGCCCGACGTAAAACAAATTCGCCATAACCCCGCCCTCACCTGCATGCCGGTCAAGGCCGGGGCAGCGTCAGCCAGCTGCCGAAGGTTTCATCCCAGCAGGCGGGCGTAAAGGGCCCCAGCCCGCCCCAGTCAAAAAAGGTCAGCTCCCCGAAATACACCCGGCCGTCCAGCTCGTAGAGGTCCACGCGCACCTGGGGGATCCCCTGGGAGAGCTGCGCGGCAATGCGCTTCATCTCCTCAAACGTCGCGGGCTTTTCGGGCATAACGTCCGCGTTGGGGTGGCCGTGCACCATGGGCAGGTGGTGAAAGTCCATGTCGAAAAAGTCATTGCGGGCGTCCACGGCGCGGTTGCTGACGATGAACATCGCCTTGGGTTCGCCGTGGAAGCAGAAAAACTTGTAATCGCGCGGCAGCTCGCCCCGGGCGTCCACCAACAGCTGCTCGGCGATCACCTTCCGGGGAACATCCTTGTAGGGCCACTCGCGGTTATGCTTGTAGTAGTTGGTGCGCAGCGTTTTCCGGATGCGCGCCGCGGCCTCGCTCCGGTCCAGCGCGGCCTTGTCCCGGCAGAGGATCAGGCCGCCGGAATCGTGTGTGCATTTCAGCACGAACTGATCGGGAAGCCTGTCAAAGTCGATGTCCTCAAACGAGTCCCATAGCCCAAGCGTGGGGATGACGTAGCGCTCGCCGATTTTAGAGGCGACGTACTCCTTCACGGCGGCCTTATCCACCAGGGTGGTGTACAGGGGGTTGCGGTCGTAGAGCTTCAGCCATTGGAGCTTCTGGTTAAAGGTTACGGGGTGGGCCAGATCCAGACTGCCGTGGAGCACCGACCAGTAATGCAGGCGCAGGAACGGCCGGTCGGGCAGGAAATCCAGCAGCCGGCGACGGGCCAAAAAGCCGATGACACGGCGCGGATCGCGGAGTAAGCGTTGCAGCTTGGGCATGCGAAATCCCCACTTTCTTGCGTGATGGGAGCCCTTGCGGGGAAGGCCGGGCGGCAGGGCGCGCCTCCCGCGGGTTATCCCCTGCGGGGGATCAGGGCGATCCACTGGTCGCAGATCGCGTCCGCGCCGAGGATGCCGCGCACGGTGCGGGCGTTGAGCGACCACGCGCGCATCAGGTCCGGCGACTGGGCGACCCGACACAGCGCGCGGCAGAGCGCGTCCGCGTCGCCTACGGGGACCAGCGCCCCGTTGACGCCGTCGATGATGTAGGCGCGCGCGCCGCCGGGGGGGCTGTCGGTGCTGACGGTCGGCACCCCGATGGCCAGGGCTTCCAGCATGGCGTTGGACAGGCCCTCATAATCGGAGGAGAGCACGAACGCGGCGGAGTTCTTCATCACCTCGTGAATGGCGGCGGAGCGCCCCATGAAAGCCACGGAGTCCGCCGCGCCGCTGCTGTCGCGGTAGCGGGTCAGCTCGGCCAGGTAGGCAGGCGATTCCGCCTCGCCGTAGATTTCCAGCGTGTAATCCGGGTGCAGCTTGTGGAAACGGACAAAGGCGTCCATCAGCATCGGCAGGTTTTTCTGCGGCACCAGCCGGCAGGCGGCGAGGATCACCCGGCGATGGTTCGCCGCGTCCCAGTCGGGCAGGTCCGGGGTGAGGGGGTTGCCGATCACCGCGCCCTTGCGCCGGATGGCGGGGCCGTAGAAATCGCGGGCCTGTTCCGTCTGGAACACGACCGCGTGGGCGCGGTGGAACACAAACGTCTGGATCAGGCCGCGCAGCTTGCGGGACTGCACCCGGCCCGGATCGGTGCGCAGGGAGGGAATCACGGGAATCCCGCTGAGGACCAGCGGCACCAGCGCGTCGGTGATGAACGAAAACACCGCGTCCGCGCGGAATTCCCGCACCAGCCGCAACAGGAGCACGCTCCGCTCGTAAAGGCGCAGCAGCCCGGCCGAACGGCCCGGCAGGACGGCTTCGTAGCGGATACGCCGGTCCAGCGCGTACTCCCGCTCCGGGGAATAGGCCGCGAGGAACAGCACCTCGTGGCCCCGGGCGGCCAAGCGGTTGGCCAGGATGGCGGCGACGCGCTCCGCGCCTCCGCTGCTCAGGCCGTGGGCAATCACAGCAATCTTCATCATTCAGCCCTGTCCCAGAAGTAACGGTTGATGGTTTCAAGCGGCGCGTTGTCGTCGGGCATGCCCATGGTTTCGGTTGCCCGCTTCCGGGCCAGCGCCTGCAGGCTGCCGATCACCCTGGCCGGGTTGCCGCCCACGATCGCGCCGTCGGGCACGTCTTTGGTAACCACGCTGCCCGCGGCGACGATGACGTTGGAGCCGATTCTGGTGTTGTACATCAGGATGGCGTTTTGCCCGATCATCACGTTGTCGCCGATTTGGATGGTGCCCATGTAAAAACCGTTGTCGCTCACGGGGTACGCGGGGTCGTTCTTGTAAATCAGCATGGAGTGGATCACGTCGTGGGTCACAAACGTCACCCCGGCGGCGATGTTGACGTTGTCGCCGATGGACACCAGGTTGGGCTCGCTGGGCAGCCGCACGGGCTGGTAGAGGCAGGGCGTGCCCATCCGGTGAAAGACGCCCAGCCTGCGATAGATCGCCGCCCGCTTGCGCGCGTTGCCCCGGCTGCGCAGGAGCACGTACAGCTCGATAAGCGTTTTATGCCGCATGGTTTCTCACCCTTTCTCCGGCGCCGGCGCCGGCCGGGCCGCGTTTGCGCTGCGCGCGCGGGTTTCCTGCGCCGCGACCTCCTCGTCCACGATGTCCTCGCCGCTGCGGTCGGCCAACCGTTCCCGGGAGGCGTCGGAGAGGCCGTCGCGGACCGGCGCGGACAGGTCGCACGTGGACAGGCGGTCCATCTCCTCCTTGCTGAGCTTGCCGTCGCGGTGGTCGCGCACGGCTTTGAGCTCGTACATGCTGTACTTTGCATCGCGGAAGAACCGCAGAAACTTGTGCCGTGCCACCCACAGCGCGGACTTCCACACGTACTTGCGCATCGCGGGGGAAGCCGAGCCGATCATCCAGCAGCGGCGGTCGCAGCAGCGCACCTTGCGGCGCACGCGGTCGGCCTGTTCGCTGTTCCACAGCGCTTCCCAGGTTTCGCTTTCGTTGAGGTTGCCCATGACTTCCTTATCCCGGGTGCCGTTGCAGGGCATCACGTCGCCGTAGGGGTCGATGAAGAAGGTGTCAAACGCCATGTCGCAGCGGAGCAGGCGCTTCTGCCCGTAGAGGTAGTTGATCAGGCCGTGGTTGAAGTAGGCGCGGAACCACTTTTTGGGGCTGTTGGAGCGCAGCAGCGCGTTGATGAGCTCCTCGAAGGCCTTGGCTACCATCGGGCGGTCGTGGATGATGTTCTTGGCCTCCACAAAGTAAAACGAGTTGTGCAGGGTTGCCGTGGCAAATTCCATGCCCATTTTGTCGGACAGGTCGTAGAGCGCCAGCAGGTCCTTTGCGTTGGCGTCCTGCACGGTCATGCCGAAGCCGACGTCCTTCATGCCCATGTCCACGAGTTTGCGCAGCGTTTCATACCCGCGGTTGAATCCGTCCGGCAGGCCGCGGATGCGGTTGTTGGTCTCCTCCAGCCCCTCGATGGAAACGCGGATGCCGATGTCGGGATACTCCCGGCACAGCGCGAGGATCCGGTCGGTAAAGTAGCCGTTGGTGGAAATGACGATGCGGTCGCTTTTTTTGCGAAGCTCCCGGATGATCTCGGGCAGATCCTCCCGGATGAAGGGCTCGCCGCCGGTCACGTTGGTGAAGTACATGGGCGGCAGCTTGCGGATGGTTGCAAGCGTGATCTCCTCCTCCGCGCGGGAGGGTCGCTTGTAGCGGCTGCACATGTTGCAGCGCGCGTTGCAGCGGTAGGTGACGATCACGGTTCCGTTGAGCTTGTTCATTGCGCTTCCTTTTCCTTTCGCGATCGGTCGACGGCACGCTGGAACAGGGCCGTCAGCGCGCGGTAATGCGCGTCGGGCGAAAACCGCAGGGCCAACTGCTCCCGCGCGTTGCGCCCCAGCATACCCAGCCTCTCCTCCGCGTCCAGCAGCAGTATCTTCTCCCGCAGGTCGGCCGCGTCGCCGGGCTGGAACAGGTAGCCGTTGTACCCGTCGGTTACCAGCTCGGGCAGGCTGCCGATCCGGCTGGCCAGCACGGGCTTGCCGAACTGGAAGGCTTCCAGCGCGGTGTTGGGGAGGTTATCGTACCACAGCGAGGGGATGATCACGAAACGGGCCTCGCGCACCACCGCCTCCAGCGCGGCGCCTTCCCGGAAGCCCAGGAACGTTACGTTTCGCATGCCCCGTTCCGCCAGGTATCGCTTCAGGCGGAGGGCTTCGGCGGTGGTATCGTCCCCCATGACGACAAGCCGATAGGCGGCCGGCAGGCCCTCGTAGGCCAGGATCGCCGTCTCCACGCCCTTTTCTTCCGTGATGCGTCCGAAGTACAGCCCGTAAGGATCGGCGGCCTGCGTGGCTGGCGTGGCCGGTGCGGCGGGCGCGACCGATGCGGCGGCCGGCGTGGCCGATGCAGCCGATGCGGCGGTCGGCATGGCCGATCGGATTGGCGCGATTGAGGCGGCGGTCGACGCGGCCGGCGCGGTTTCCTTATCCCCTGCGACCGTTGCGACCGGCGCTGCACACGTGTCCGCACCGGCCGGCGAGCCGTCCGCGCCCGGCGCGCTCCCCGTGGGCGGGCTTTTAACCGCCGGCGCGTCGGCCGCTTGCGCGCCCTCCATGGCCGCAGGCCCCGTCTGCGCCGTAAAGGTCGGGATGCAGACGAGCCTGTCCGCGGCGTAGCCCGCGTCGATCATCTTCTGCCGAAGAAACGCGGAGGGGGCGACGAAGGCGTCCACCTGATCGTACACGCGCATCCAGCGGTGCACGGTCATGCTGAGCACACGCACGGCCGTGGCGAAGAGCGAACCCTTGACGCAGCGCCGGCGAAGGCCCGCGCGCAGGCCGTGGGTCAGGCACTCCTCACAGATCTGGTTACGGTAGAGAAAATCAAACCGCGGGCACAGCAGAAAGTAGTCCGACAGGCGCAGCACCACGGGCAGCCCCATTTCCTTGGCGCCCCGGATGACGCTGGGGGAGAGCTTGTTCACAAAGTGGATGATGTAGACCAGATCGGGCCTGGTGTCCCGGATCACGCGCCGGATCGCGCGCTTGACCTCCAGGGAGTAAACGCTGCGGGCGATCATCTGCCACAGCACCCGGGGGGTTTTGCGGTACTCGTCGTAATAGGTGACGTCGCGCCCGCCGATGGGTTCCACGAAATACCGGTCGTAGGGCGTGGGCACGTTTCGGTTGGAGTGGACGGAAAACGGGATCACCTCGTGCCCCTCGTCGGTGAGCCGTTTCTGGATATTGAACAGGTACTTTTCCGGCCCGCCGGAGACGAAGTACCGGTAATTCACGAAAAGGATGCGCATCCGGGTCACACTCCCTCGCGTTGATTCGCCCCCGCGGGCCCCGGCTCCCGCCTGCCGTGCTAAACGTACCCTCTGGACGCAAGCACGCGGCCGATTCGCTTACCGTAGCGGTACAGGGAATGCTCCGCCTCGTACTGCCGGCGCGCGCCCCGCGAAAGCCGCGCGCGGAGCGCCTCGTCGGTATCCAGGCGGCGGATGGCCGCAAGCATCGCGGCTTTGTCCTTTTCGACGGTAAGGCCGGTTTCCCCGTCGATCACATAATCGCTGGCCAGGCAGCTGGGGCGGGTGACGATCACCGGCTTGCCAAACGACATGGCCATCAGCAGCACCGTGTCGCCGGAAGCCACCGTGCCGTCCAGAATCGGCAGGATCAGCATGCGGCAGTTGCGGATGTACTCCCGGGCCGCTTTTCCCCAGACTCGGTTCAGATGGCGGATGTTTGGGGGAAGGCCGTCGGTTAGCTGGGAGTCGCAGATGATCACCGCCCTTAGGTCGGTCTCCTTCAGGCAGTCGATCAGGAACGGCCAGTCCCGGTTGCTGCGCCCCAGCGACAGGATGAAATCGTCCGTCGGGGGCGGCCGGTCGGCCAACTGCCTGGCGTAATCGTTGACGCCAAACAGCAGCGGCACAAACCGGCCGGGATCCCCCCCGAAGGTGTCGGCGCACCGCGCGCTGTGCTCCCGGGAGGCGCAGATGAACACATCGGCATAGGCGCCGGTGGCGACATAGCGCATGAACCGCGCGTACACCGCGCCTACGGCGCCTTTTTTGGGCTTGTAGATAAAGTTCTTGATCAGCACGCGGTTGACCTTGCGGACGCGGAACACCTGACAGTAGAACGCGAACAGCAGCCCGTAATACGCCTGCCAGCCGACGACGGTGCCGTAGGAGCGGCGGAGGAGGAACACGCCCAGCGGAAACACAAAGTACTTGATATAGCGCGCAGCGTTGGACAGCGGATGGCGCCTGCCCCGGTTGGCCCGGCAGTAGAGCGCCCGCCACTCGGCCCGCGTCTCGGCTGTAAGCCCCTCCAGAAAGTCCCGCGACTCGCGGGCGTCGGTATCAAACAGCACGACGTTTGGCTTCATCTTGCGCCTCCCTTGCCGCGGCCGGCGGGGCGCGCCGCGTAGAGGGCCAGCGTTTCGGCGGCGACGGCGTCCCAGCCGTGGCGGCTTTCGATATGGGCGCGCGCCCCGGCCTTGTAGGCCCGGACCACCGCGGGATCGGCCAGCAGCGCGGCCAGGCTCTGGCGAAGCGCGTCCGCGCTGCCGTGGGCGAAGGTCGCCGCGTGATCCCCCACCACCTCGGTATTTTCCGGGATATCGCTCACCAGGCAGCAGTTGCCGTAGCTCATGGCCTCCAAAAGGCTCAGGGGCATGCCCTCCAGATCGCTGGGGAGCACGTAGAGGTACGCGTTGCCGTACAGCTCCGCCAGCGCCTGCCCCTGCACAAAGCCGGTAAACAGGATGCGGCCGTCGTCCCGGGCCGCCTCCCGTACCTGACGCAGGTACGCGTCGGTATGGCTGCTTCCGCCGGCCACGACCAGCCGCTGATCCGTGTGCAACTGTCGGTAGGCCTCGATGAGGTAATGGAGGCCCTTCTCGGGCACGATGCGCCCCAGGTAGAGGATGTAGCCGTCCTTCACAAGGCCCCAGCGCCGGGTGATTTCCTCGGCCGGGGCGGGATCGGGCTGGCCGACGCCGTTGGGGATGAACACGGTCTCCCGGCCGTACTGCTCCCGGAAGTAGCGGCGCATGTTCTCCGAAAGCACGATGATGTCCCCGGCGCAGCGGACGGCGCAGCGCTCGCCATAGAGCAGGTAGCGCTTGGCGAAACCGCCCCACTTGGCCCGCTGCCAGTCCAGCCCGTGGATGGTGGCCACCGTGCGGATGCCAAACAGCCGCCGCAGCCAGAGCATGGCGCAGGGGCCCTCGGCGTGGTAATGGATCACGTCATAGCGGCCAAACAGCGCGCGCAGGGTCGCAAGCGCGGCGTAGACGAGGGCGTTGAGCTTGTCGCTTGGGAAGGTGGGCACGGTGATCAGGCGCATGCCCCGGTACGGGCCGGACTGGGCGTGGGCGGCGTACTCCCGGCCGCTGACGTGGCGCCCGCTGCGGTTGTACACATCCACCCGGTGGCCCAGCGCCGCCATGCGCGCCGCCAGTTCCTCCACCACGATCTCCACCCCGCCCTCCCGCGACGGGACGCGTTTGTGGCCGATCATCGCGATTTTCATCCGCATCCCCCCTTTGCGTGGCGTTTGGGCCAGCCGTGGCGAGCTTCCGGGGCGGCCCCCGGGAAGGCCGCTGTCAGTCGCGCCGGAACAGATCGCGCGTATACACCCGCTCGCGGATGTCGTCCAGCTCCGCATCATAGCGGTTGGCGATCACCGCGTCGCACATGGTTTTAAACCGAAGCAGATCGTTGACCACGAGGCTGCCGAAAAACGTCGCGCCGTCCTCCAGCGCGGGCTCGTAGATCACCATCGTCGCGCCCTTGGCCTTGATGCGCTTCATCACGCCCTGAATGCTGCTGTGGCGGAAGTTGTCGCTGCCGGCCTTCATCGTCAGGCGGTACACGCCGATGGTCACCGGTTTTTCACGGCTTTGGTCGAACACGTTGTCCTCGTCGTAGCCGTAGTAGCCGGCCATCTGCAGCACGCGGTCGGCGATGAAGTCCTTGCGCGTGCGGTTGGCCTCCACGATGGCCTCGATCAGCTTCTCGGGCACATCCTGATAGTTGGCCAGCAGCTGCTTGGTATCCTTGGGCAGGCAGTAGCCGCCATAGCCGAAGGAGGGGTTGTTGTAATGGCTGCCGATGCGCGGGTCCAGGCAGACCCCCTCGATGATCTGCCGGGTATCCAGCCCCTTAATCTCGGCGTAGGTATCCAGCTCGTTAAAGTAGCTGACCCGGAGCGCCAGGTAGGTGTTGGCGAACAGCTTGACCGCCTCGGCCTCGGTTTCGCCCAGGAAGAGCACCGGCGTATCCTGCCGCAGCGCGCCTTGCCGGAGAAGTTCCGCGAAGGTGCGGGCGGCCGCGGCCATACGCTCGTCGGACGCATCGGCGCCCACGATGATGCGGGAGGGGTAGAGGTTGTCCTGCAGAGCCCGGCCTTCGCGCAGGAACTCGGGGCTGAACAGGATGTTGCGGTTCTGGTACTTTTCGCGCGCGCAGCGGGTGAAGCCCGCCGGCACGGTGGATTTAATCACCATAACGGCGTCGGGGTTGCAGTCCGTTACCATCCGGATGACCGATTCCACCGCCGAGGTGTCAAAGAAGTTCAGCTGGCTGTCGTAGTTGGTGGGCGCGGCGATCACCACAAAATCCGCCTGGCTGTAAGCGGCGCAGGCGTCCAGCGTGGCGTGCAGGCGGAGCGTCCCCGCCGCCAGGTACTCCTCGATCTCCCGGTCGGCGATGGGGGACAGCCCGCTGTTGATGAGCGCCACCTTTTCCGCGACGATGTCCACCGCCTCGACCGGATTATGCTGCGCCAGCAGGATCGCGATGCTCAGGCCCACGTAGCCGGTGCCGGCGATCGCGATGCGGTAGGTTTTCTCCATCGGTTGCCTCCTTGCTGTCGGGTTGTGGCCGCGCCCGCGCTAAAAGCAGGCCATGCCGCGGCCAGCCTGACGTCCTCCGGCACCCGGGGCCGGCCCAACCGGTTGTCCGGCGACGCGGGACGAGCGTCCCTTGCCGCGTGAAGATCAGGGCAGGAACCCTGCCGGCGCTACCGGTCCAGGAATGCCTGGACGGTATCCAGGCTGCCGGTCAGCTCGTCCGCGTACGCCTTTCCGACCAGCGCCGTGAGCGCCTCGTGGGCTTCCCGCATGCGGCAGGGTCTGTGGACGCAATCGTGCGCGTCGGAAGCGACAAAGTCGACCTGCCCCTCCAGGAGCAGCCGCCGGACGGTCCGGCGGGTCCAGAACGAGCCCCCGCCCAGCAGCGTGTGGGCGTTCACCTGATAGAGCACGCCGTGCTTCTGGCGAATTTGCGCCGCCTGCTGCCAGCCCTGCATCAGGCAGGAGTAGCGCTCCACGTGCGCCAGCACCGGCAGCGTCCCCGCGCGCAGCATTTCCCGAAGCGCGTCTTCCAGCGCGTTAAGCCTGATGTCCTGGGAAAACTCGACCAGCACCCGGTCGGAACCCGCCAGCGTGGGGATGCGCCCCTGCGCCAGGTGGCTGGCCGCCTGATGGGTGTAGAGCAGCTCCGAGCCCGGCCAGACGGTAAGCTTCAGGCCCATGGCCGCGACCATCCGCCGCGCCTCCAGCAGCCGGTCGCGCGCCTTTTCCGGCTGAAAGGGCGTCACGCCCGGGGCAATGTGCGGGGTGGCAATCACCGCATGGACGCCCTCCTGTGCGGCGGTTTCCAGCATCCGCCGCATGGTGTCCGCGTCGGCGGGGCCGTCGTCCACGCCGTAGAGCAGATGGTGGTGGATATCGATCATCGTGCTTGAGGACCGCGGTATCGGCGACGCACGGCGGACAGGCCGCCCCGCGCGCGGGCGCGGCTCACTCCTTCCCTTCGAGCTTGCTGTACTCGGCCGCGTACCCGCCGTAGTAGGAACGGCCCAGGTATTTGCGGCTGCTGTACGCGCTCGGGGGAACGTTGTTGAGCACCGCGCCAAGCACCGTGCAGCCCGAACGCTCGATCTGCTGGCGCGCCTCCATCAGATCCCGGCGGCGGACGCGGTTGTAGCCAACCGTGAGCAGCGCGCCGTCGCAGGATTTGGCGATCTCGGACGCGTCCACGATCATGCCTACGGGCGGGGAATCCACCAGCACGTAATCCACCTGCTGGGCCAGCTGATCCAGCAGGTTTTGAAAACGCGGGGAGTTGAGCAGGGCCAGGGAGTTGGACACCGCGTACCCCACCGGCACAAAAAAAGCGCGCTTGAAATCGGTGGCGTAAAAAACGTCGTCGATCTCACACTTGCCCGCCAGGAAGTGGGTGATGCCCAGCTTGTTGTTGTCCGCGTAGCGGACGCGGTAGTTGATATCGATCACCGAGCGGCGGAGGTCTGCGTCCACCAGCACGACGTACTTGCCCAGCTCCGAGAGCGTGCGCATGATCTGCAAGGACAGGAAGGACTTGCCCTCCGACTCGTTGACGCTGGTGACCATGATGCGCTTGTATTTGCTGCCCATGAAGGTCAGGTTGGTGCACAGGGTGTTCACCGCCTCGGTGCAGGAATAGTCCAGCGCGGTGAATTTCATGAAGGTCAGGCTTTTCATGCTTTCTCCCCCCGTTTGGCTTCCTTGGCGTGAGATTTGACGACGATGGCGCCAAGGGTGGGAACAACGGCCAGCACGGGCAACCCGGCGTATTTGCGGACGTCGTCGACCGATTTGATTTTATCGTCCATCACAAAGCGCACGGTCGTCCACCCGATGGCCAGCGCCAACCCGGCCATGAACCCCAGCAGGATGTTGAGGGTCTTGCTGGGCGAGGAGGGGTTGGAGGGGGGCAGCGCGACGGACATCTTATTAGGTTCTTCGGTGGCCATGGTGTTGGCGATATATTTGATGGCGACGGAGGCGTACTCGTTGGCAATGGCGGCCGCCTCGCGCGCGTCGGTGGATTTGACGGTGATGTAGAGGATGCGCGTATCGTTGGGGTTGTCGATGGTGAGCATGCTTTGCAGCTGCCCGTAGGAATAGTGCAGCCCCAGGTTGTTGATCACCATCTCGTGCACTTCCCAGGTTTTGAACACCTCGATGTAGTCGTTGGCGAGGTAGGAGCCGATCTGAAGATCGGACAGGTTCACCGCCGAATCCTGGGAGTTGAGCACGTAGAGCTTGGCCGTGGCTTCGTAGACGGGGGTAATGAAAAAAAACGTTATGGCTGCGGCCAGGGCGGCTCCCAGGAGGGAAAGCAGAACGATCAACTTGATGTGGGCGAGCAGCTGATACGCCAGCTCGATCAGGTCAATTTCGGTTTCCACGTCTTCCTGTGCGGCTGCCGTGATAAAGCGCGTGTCGAGTGCCTGATCGGAAAGTGGGGTGGGTGCCGTGTCTGCTCTGGCCATGTAAACCTCCGGTGCGTTGGCGTTTGCTGATATTCAGAGGCAATGGCAGCGGCGGTACCGACCGCTGCCATTGCCTCCCAACCCCAAAGGATAAAGGCGATCCCTTTGCCCGTCGCCGGGCGGCCGCGCGGGCGAACCCGTGCGGCCGACGCAGCGGAACGGGAGGGCTTGTAGCCCGTAGCGGGTGCTTAGTTGGAGAGAACCGCCAGGACAGCGTCGCTGCCCGCCAGTTTCAGAAGATCGACCGGGAAGGTGATCTTGAGCATACCGTTGACCACGACTGCGTCCAGGGTCGTCCAGACCATGTTGCCGCTGGCGTCTTTGTAGCCGAACACCACGGCGACCGTCTGGCCGTCGGTGTACTCGGTGGCAAAGCCGATGGTGCTGACGATGGTGTCGCCCGCGCCGTCGAGGTTGTAGGCGCCAAGGGAGATCAACTCGCTCAGCTTGAGGTCGTCCGTGGTCGTGCCGGCCGGCAGCTTCGCGCCGATCTGGCTCTGCACATCGGCGGGGAAGTAGCTTGCGGCGGAACCGCCGCCGGTGACGGCCGCGGAGAGATCATTCAGCGCGCCCTGAGCGGTTTCGGTAAGCTGGGGCTTGACGACGATGATCGCTTCGTCGGACGTGTCGGTGGTGGTGGTCAAATCGTCGGTGGTTTTGCTGCCGGTAGCCGCCAAGGCGGGCAGGCAGGCGCATACGAGCGCCAGAGCCAGCAGCAGGCTCATCATTTTACGATACATTGCATTCACTCCTTTCCGCATGGTGGTATCGCCATGCTCAATCGCGTGGGTATGATATGGATACGCCTTTCAGCCGATGGGGGTTATGGGATGGGGCGGGCGGCCGACCTGGTACGCAGGCGCTTGCGGCGCGCCGGGCTGGGCATTCAAACGTCACAAACCCGTCCGTGCCGGCAGCGCCGCCTCCCCTGAGGCGGGCGGCGTTCAGCCGCCGATCCTCCCGGCCGGCTCACGCCCCGTTGCTCCTTTGCGCGCGTTTCCGGTCGGCCGGGGTGGAAAACACCTGAAGCGGAGCCAACCCGCAGGGATGGCGGCCGCGACGCCGCCGGGGACGGCCGCCGTGCGCGCTAGTTGGAGAGGACCGCGAGAACCATGTCGCTTCCAGCCTCTTTCAGAAGGGCAACCGGGAAGGTGATCTGGAGCATGCCGCCGACCACAACCACCTCCAGCGTTGTCCAAATCAGGCTGCCGTCGGGGCCTTTGTAGCCCAAACACACAACGACATTCTGGCCGGCCTGGTATTCGGTCGCAAAGCCAATGGTGCTTACAAAGCTGCCCGTCGCGCCTTCAAGGTTGTAGGCGCCCAGGGAGACCAGCTCGCTCAGCTGCAACTCGGCATTCGTAGAGTCGCCCGTCGGCCCCATGAAGCTCGGCGCTCCTGCCGGATTGGTCGCCTTTCCGGCGAAGTAACTGGCGGCGGTCCCACCGGCCGCGACGATCGCTGTGATGTCATGAAGCACACCCTGCGCGGTTGCGGTGAGCTGAGGCTGGACAACGACGGCCGGCGTATTGACGCTGCCGCCGACGACTTGGGTCATATCCTTGGTGCTTTTACTGCCGCTAAGCGCCAGCGCCGGCAGGCAGGCGCACAGGAGCACCAGGGCCAGCAACAGGCTTACCGTTTTTCGAAACATGGGTTTCAATCCTTTCCGTATGGCGTTATCGCGTTCGTGTGTCGCCCGATGAAGGACGGATACGCCTTGTGGGTGGGTGCGGTATCAGGAAACAGGCCGGTAGAAGACCTTGAACACAAGCGCTTCCAGAGCGTCGGGATCGGCGTGGAACTCCACAAAGCCGTCCGAACCGGTGGCGTAGGTTCCTTTGGGGTGGAGGGTGCCCAGCCGCTGATAATCCCGGCTGGCCCATACCTCGTTGATCATCCGCCCGCGCTTCATATCGGTGAGCAGGTAGTCCTGCAACTGGTCAAACATCGAGCCGACGAAATCCGCGCTGCCCTCCGAAGCCAGGCGCTGGGTTACCAGCCCGCTGAGGCCGTCCATGTACGCCTGCTGGCGCACCATGCGGGATTCGTTGGTGCCGATGCCGATGTTGAGGCGGTTTCGAACGAAGTACTCGGCCTGTATGCCCCGCAGGGTGAGCGTGCGGCCCCGGGCCATGGTGGGGTCCAGGGAGGTAAAATCGTCCTGCAGGGTCACGGTAACGCCGCCCATGAAATCGTTAAGAACGGAGATGCCCTTGAGGTCCAGCGCGAAGTAGAACTGGATGGGCACGCCCAGCAGCAGATTGCTGACGGCCTCCTCGGTAAGCAGGCAGCTTTGCTCGCGCCCGTCGCCAAAGCCGTGGGAAAGGCAGATTTGCGCCGTGCGCGTGCCCGTCTTGTTGCCCAGGACGCTGATGATGGTGATTTCCGCCATCGTATCGCGGTCGATCTGGATGGGGGTGACGGTCGCCGTTTCCTCGTTGATCACCAGAAGCATCAGGTAGTCGGACTGGCCGCCGTTGCGGTAGGGCGTGCCCTGCTCCTCGTCGCTGGTGTAGTGGTCCACGCCCATGACCAGCACGGTGGTGAGCTTTTCGTACGGGCGGTAGAGCACCCCGTTATACTCGATGGCCGGCGTCTCCGTGAAGCGGTCGCTCAGATCCCCGCGGGATTGGGCAGCCTCGCTTCCGCTTTCCAGCTTCTGTCCGACGAAATAGATCGCCGCGGCCAGCACGAGCAGCGCCGTGCACGCGATGATGAGTTTTCGCCAGACCAGCTTACGCTCTCCCTTATCCGGACGCCAGTGTCTTTCCATCAACCTTTGCTCCTTGGTGTTTTGCCGCCGTACCGGCGGCCGCGCGCGCCGTTTCAGGCGTGCGTCTGGAGGGGTCGCGGCCCGCGGGCGATGCTCCCCGGGACGTCGGATGGGCTTCCTGCAAGCGTTGCATAGGCACTGTAACGGTTTTCGAATACGCCGAAAAGGCTCTCGATGTCGCCCTTGCCAAGAACCGGAGGCAGAACGAGAACCCTCAACCGGCAACCAAATTATACCATTGGCATGAAGGAAAGTCAATGTGATCTACAAGTTGACAATTCTATACAAGTCGCAGCCAAACCGGCAGGGGAACGCAGCGCCGGGAAGGATTTTTCCCAAAGCCGGACGGGCGTTCCGGCCTGTTTTGGCTGCGCGGCCGGCCCAGGCCGGCGCGGGCCTGTCGCCGGAACCGGTTGAAGGCCTGCGCAAGGCGTTTCCCCCCTGCGGGCGGGTCGCGGCCGGGAAAGAGCCGGCCCGCGGGGATAACCGCCGGGGCGTCCGCCCGCCGGGCCGATGGGGGATGCGCTGGTCCCAACGGCCGCGCGCATCCAAAAAAACCGGAAAAAAACAGCATGGAACATTGGATGACCGAATGTTCCAT
Source organism: Clostridiales bacterium (assembly GCA_012517815.1). Classification (GTDB taxonomy): domain Bacteria; phylum Bacillota; class Clostridia; order Christensenellales; family Aristaeellaceae; genus CAXXOK01. The sequence goes on along the minus strand of JAAYUF010000007.1, from coordinate 13,690 downwards.
GCTGCGAGAACCCCCGCGTTCCGGCCGCGCCGGGCCGGCGAGCCGGCCGACGGACTTCCGTCCGGCGAATCAGGGCGGGATGATCCTCCGACCAAGGTGGTTCATCACCGGGAAGCGCCCGGCAGGGCCGGGTTGGCTTTCGACAGGCCGATTGCCTGCGGGGGTGCGAACCGGACGGACGGCGGCGGAAACGCGGGGGAGCGGGCAGCGACGGTATCCAGGCCTGTCGGGGCGGCCTCGTACGACGGCTGAACGGCCGCGCGGGCGACGCCCGACGGCCGGAGCACCGACAGCGGTATCATAACGCGGCGAACGAAAATTTTCAACCCGTGGACGTCAGAAATTTGAAAAACGCCAAAAACGCTGGAACGGCGCGGTTGCCGCGCTTCCTTCGCGGCCGGGGCAAGCCCGAGGCCCGCCTCCCGCGGTGTTGCGGATGTCGCTGCTGCGCATGTTTTCGAAAACCGGCTGAAACCCGATGCCCGCGCGCGGCCATGCTTCGGGAGCCGCCTGCCGTGGTTTTCGCCCTGTGTATCGGCCTTACCCTAACGTCCGCGTCCTGCAAACGTTTCAGCCGCCTGCTGCGCATGTTTTCGAAAACCGGCTGAAACCCGATGCCCGCGCGCGGCCATGCTTCGGGAGCCACCGGCCGTGGTTTTCGCCCTGTGTATCGAGCTAACCCCAACGTACGCGTCCTGCAACGTTTCAGCCGCCTGCTGCGCATGCTTTCGAAAACCGGCTGAAACCCGATGTCCGCGCGCGGCCATGCTTCAGCCGCTGCCCGCAGTACTCCGGCTCCGTGCCCGCACACAGCGTAACGCCCCCGGTCCGGCTATCCGGATCGGGGGTGTCAGGTCTTGCGCCGTTATGAACTTTGGCGATTCTCCCGGATCAACGGTTCCGCGCCATATCCGGCTGCACCAGGGGCGTTTGCCCGGGTTGCCCGCCCGCGTGCCGCATGCCGGTCGCCAGTCGGCCGCGTGAGCGCCCGCCGTTGCCCCCCCGCCCGACCCGCGGCCAGGCCGGCGCGGTTGCCGTGGGGAAACGGGGGGGGGACGTTTACTTGCCGGTTTTGCCGGAATCCTTGGCCTTGTTGGTGCTGATGCCAAACAGCGCGTACAGCGGGCACACGCCCGAGATCCCGGTCGCCAGCGGAATCAGGCCCACCAGGCCGATCCAGCGCCAGTCGCCCTGAATGATGAAGACCAGCGCGAGCAGTACGATGCCCAGGACGATGCGAATCCATTGATCCACAGTGCCGACGTTCTTTTTCATATGAATGATACCCCTTCCCATGGTTACCCGGTGTACAGTTGCCGTCATGTTGCCGTTACGCCGCGGGCCCGCCGCCGATCGGTGCCGGGCGCTTGCCCGCGCAACCGGCTTTCAAGGCTTTCGCCGCGGTGGGAAGGCGATTGGCCTGCCCTACGGGTATGGTATATCGCCTCTGCGCAAAGCTGAAACCTTTTTTTCAGGAACGGGCGGGCGGCGTTTCCTCCTCCGCGCCCGCGTCCCGCGCCAGGGCCAGCCACTGCTGGTACAGAAGCATTTGCGCCATGCGCTCGCGGAAAGCGACCGATTTTTCCCGGCCCTGCGCGCGCAGCGCGGCCAGCTCCCCGGGAATCGCGCGCACCCTTTCCGATAGCGTCTCCTGCAGGTTTTCGTAGGCGGCCAGCCGGTCGACCGCCGGCCCGTACCAACCGTCGCCGCGCAGTACTCCGTCGGGGGCGTCCACACGGTAGCCGGTTTCTCCCGGCAGGCGTCGGGTCAGTCTGCGCATGGCAAAGCCTCCTGTCGGTGTGGAACGGGTTTCGGCTGGGGCAGGCGCCGCCGGTGGACCGATGGGGCGGGGAGGATGTATGCCGCCGGCCGGATGCCAAACCGGAGTGAGGAAGCGCGCGGGCCGGACAGGAAACCATCCGCCGCGGGGGAGGCGCGCCCCGTTATTTGCCGGACGGGGAGGAACCGGCGCCGATGCCCGGCGCTGCGACGGTTGGGGCTTGCTCAGCGGCGGCCGGGGTTCCGGACCCGAGCGACGTTTCAAAGCAGACCGCCTCCGGCCGGCCGACGTAGCGGCCGTATGCCGGAGTTTCGCGCCAGCCGGCCCGCAGGTAGAAGGCCACGGCGCGCGCGTTGACCCGGCGGGTTTCGCAGACCAGCCGGACGTAGCCCATTCCGGCGGCCCGCGTTTCCAGTGCCCGCAGCAACGGCAGGCCCGCGCTGCGTTGCCGCGCGTATACGCGCTTGACCTCCCCAACGCCGGAGTTCAGCGGGTGTAAGCCGCCGCAGGCGACGGGCTCGCCGCCGCGATAGGCAACCGGAAAACCGCGCCCGGCACGCGCATCTCCTCCGCGCGGAAGGAGGCGGCGCCGTCGCAGCCGGTGGTTTGGCGCAGCGCGCCGTTGAGCTGCGCCATCAGCGCCGCCGCGTCGGGGTGCGCGGGGTCGCGCGGGAGGATCTGCACATCGGTTTCCGGCACGGGGCCTTCTTTCCGGCGCGGAGGAGTCCGCGCGCGCGGCGGCTTACAGTCGGCTCAGCTCGTCCAGCGACAGCTCGAAGCCGGGGGCAAACTCCTCCATGAACTCCGCCACCTCCGGCAGGATGGAATCGCGGATGCTTTCCAGCACCAGCGTCTTGGCCTGATCAAACTCCCGGTTGCCGAGGTTTTGCTCCTCCACGCACTTGATGTAGGCGCAGATACGGTCGGCCGCCTTGACGAGCTTCCATGCGTAGGTGGTTTCGTCCGGGCGCAGGTAGGCGCGGTAGGCGGGGCGCAGGTCGGCGGGGAGCATCGAAAGCAGCTGCTCGCTGGCCATGGCTTCGATGGCTTTGTAGGCTGCCTTGATCTCCGGGTTCTTGTACTTGACGGGCGTGGGCAAGTCGCCGGTGATCACCTCGCCCACGTCGTGGTACAGCGCCAGGGAGAGCACCGATTCGGGATCGACCTCCCGTCCGTGGCGCTCCCGGGCGAGCACGGCCAGCCCGTGCGCGATCAGCGCGCACTGCATGCTGTGCTCCATATCGTTTTCGGGCACGGTGTTGCGCATCAGGCCCCAGCGGCGGATCAGCTTGAGGCGGTTTAGGTAGGCAAAAAACGGATTCATGGCTCGCCCTCCAGTCAGGGTTCCTCGTCCGGCGCCTGCAGGATCAGCGCCGGTATCTCGGCGGGATCGTCCACCAGAAAACGCGGCCTGAGCGTGGAGAGCAGTTCCCGCTCGCGAAAGCCCCAGCTGACCAGCATGCAGTCCATGCCGGTGTTGAGGGCCGTTTGCAGATCCACGTCGCTGTCCCCCACGAACAGGGTGTGTTCCGGCTCGGCCCCGATAGCCTGCAACGCCTCAAGCGGCATCGCGGGCGCGGGCTTGCGGGGCACGCCGTCGCGGCCGCCCACGGCGACGGACACCAGGCTTCCGAAATACAGGCGCGCCAGCGCCTTGACCGCCTCGTCATTCTTATTGGAAACGATCGCCATGCGCACGCCCGCCTCGGCCAGCGCGGCCATGGCTTCCACCACGCCCTCGTAGGGGTGGGTGCGCACGTCGCAGTGTTCGGTGTAGAACCGCTTGAACTCGGCCAGCGCCGCCTCCATCTGCGGATCGGCCGGCCCGCCGGGCAGGAAGCGCTCGACCAGCCTGCGCACGCCGTTGCCGACGAAGGCGCGCACCTCCTCCCTGCCGCGGGTGGGATAGCCGAAGTGGCGCAGGGTATGGTTGACGGCGTCGGTCAAATCGTCCAGCGTGTTGAGCAGCGTGCCGTCCAGGTCGAACAGCACCGCGTGATATGGGCTCATGCGTCCGTGGGTTCGCCTGACGCGGCGAAGCCCTCCTCCTTTCGTCTCAGCCCGCCCAGCACCCTGAGCGTCAGCGGAATGGTCAGGGCCAGCGAGCAAAAATCGGAAACGGTCTGGGCCAGCTGCACGCCCAGCAGCCCCATCACGGAGGGCAGCAGCAGCACCGCTGGCAGGAAGAACAGCCCCTGCCGGGACACCGCCACCAGCGACGCCTCGCGCGCCAGCCCCATGGTTTGCAGCATCATGTTGCTCAGGATCAAAAACCCGCTGAACGGCAGCGTGATGCTCTGCAGCCGCAGCGACAGCGCGCCGATGCGCGTAACCTCCGCGTGCCCTTTGAGGAACAGCTCCACAATCTGGGGGGCGAACAGCATCGACGTGACCGACGCCGCCAGCAGCACCCCGAAGGAAAGCCGCACGGAGAACCAGAATGCCTGGCGCACGCGGTCGTACCGCTTCGCGCCGTAGTTAAACCCGCAGATCGGCTGGAAACCCTGCCCAAAGCCGATGACGGCCGAAACGGCAAAGAACATGACGCGCGCCACGATGCTCATGGCGGCCACGGCCGTATCGCCGAAACCGCCCGCGGCGAAGTTGAGCGCGATGGTCGCCACGCTGGCCAGCCCCTGCCGGAGCAGCGAGGGGATCCCGCCGTTGAAAATCTCCCTGAACACCGCGAAGGTCGGGGTAAACTGCGACAGGCGGATGCGGATGTTGCCGCCGCGGCGCGTGCCCAGCAGGAGCAGCACGAAGCTGAGCAGCTGGCTGATGATCGTGGCCAGCGCCGCGCCGCCCACGCCCATGCCCAGCGTGAAAATGAAGATCGGATCCAGCCCGATGTTGAGCACCGCGCCGGCGGCCACGCCGATCATCGCAAAAAACGCGTTGCCCTGAAAGCGGATCTGGTTATTGATCACGAGGCTGGACACCAGCCACGGCGCGCCGATGAGGATGTAGCGGGCGTACTCCAGCGCGTAGGGCTCAATAGTGGGCGTGGAACCCAGCCCCCGGACCAGCGGGCGCAGGAACACAAGCCCCAGACCCGTGATGGCCAGCCCGGCGATCAGCGCCGAAAAAAAGCCCGTGGAGGACATGCGCCGCGCGTTGTCGTGCTCCTGCGCGCCCAGCGCACGGGAGATATAGTTACCCGAGCCGTGCCCGAACATGAAGCCGACCGCCTGCAAAATCGCCATCAGCGGCAGGCAGACGCCCACCGCGCCCGTCGCGCTGGGGTTTCCGATCAGGCCGACGAAATAGGTATCCGCCATGTTGTAAAGGGCCGAGATGAGCATGCTGACGATGGTAGGGGCTGAAAGCGCGAGCACCAGCCGTGGGACGGGGGTTTCCGTCATGCGGCGGAGCTTCGCTTCCGGGGACTGTGCGCGGGTCATAGGGCCTCCTTCAATGCGGCCGAGTAAGCCGATGTGTAAGTTGTAACACAGCGGCGCGGGAAAATCAAGGGCGCGGGAGGGACGCGGCGGGGCTGCGGCCCTTTGGCGGATGGGCGCAAAAGCGCGGAAAACGCCGTTGAATGTCGGTTGCGGGCGGCTTTTCGCAGGCGTATGCCGCAGAAGGTACGCTGCGCGTCCGCCGCAAAAGGGGGCAACCGAAACTTAGCCCGGCCGGCGATGCGCGGCGGGCAATGGGTTTTGCCGATATTTTGCGGAAATGCTGGACAAACAAAGGGTCATTTGATATAATAGCCTCTGCTGACGCGCCAATATAGCTCAGTCGGTAGAGCAGCGGTTTCGTAAACCGCAGGTCAAGGGTTCGAGTCCCTTTATTGGCTCCAGCCTTTTTCTAGAACGTCGAGGTGTAGCGCAGTTTGGTAGCGCGTTTGGTTCGGGACCAAAAGGTCGCAGGTTCAAATCCTGTCACCTCGACCACGAAAACCCGCCTGAAATAAGCATTTCAGGCGGGTTCTGCTTTACGTGAAAACCGCTTTGAAAGGGATAAAAGACGGGTTTGACTGAGATCAATCAGTCAAATCGTCAGTCAAACGAAAGCCCTACTATGGGAGTAGACTGGGATAACCGGTGTGAGAGCTCAAATCACTCCTTCTCCGCAAGAAGCCCGTCACAGAAGGAATTGCGGCGGGCTTCTCCGTTGCTTTGAGTTTCGCTCAATTTGGGTACTACTAACCCTGCTATCAACTTACGATCAACAAAAATCTTGTCATGTTGTGAAGACTTCATGCCTTTTTTGGCTGTTGTTTTCGGTTGTATGCCTCCCTGCCCCTTCACGGGTCAGGCCGACTTGGGTTTCCGGCGCCTCACCATCAGCCAGATGACGACCAGAAGGAAGCTCACGATGCTGATGGCAATGCCCGGGATGAGCCCGACCGGGAGATACTTCAGTTCCACCCGGTGAATGCCGGGCGACACGTCTATCGCTAATAGGGCCCCGTATCGGCTAACCGCCTCCTGCTTCACATCGTCCACCCATACGGACCACCCTTGATCATACGGAACCGTCAACAACAACTGACGATCGGCTTCGTCAACCAGAACACTGATTGTCAGGTGGGAAGCAGTATTACTCACAACTGCCGCCCCATGCTTGTCCAGCTGCAGAAATGCGCGCTTCAACTCATCCATCGAAAACTTTGCGAACTGAGGCTTGATCCCCGTACTGGACCACATCTTCAAGTGATAAACCGTATCGTTCTCCGATATCGGCAGCAAGATGCAGCCTTGGAAACGTTGCAGATTCTCCCCCGGCAGATCGTTCAGGTAATAATACGCCCCGCAGGAGAGCATATATACGTTCTCACCCGCATGGATCGGGATATCGGCATAGATAAACCCGTCGTCATCGGCGGTGATTCGGGCATCGACCGGGCTGAAAGCCTGAATCTCCAGGCCGGTCAGATCGGACAGGATCGCGTTTTGCGACAGGAAAGGTTGGTCCTCATCCAGCATAACGCTGCCCGGAGCCGGTACCGTGAGTGCTAGCGGGAGTGCGAACGGGTTCCGATAAACCGTGACGTCGCCGTCGGTCCAAAGCGGCTTGTATTCTGTCGGTAGCTTCTCGACAGCCATTTTCGGGTTATACAGGATGTATTTGACGCCTAACAAACTGTCCAGCACCGGCGTTGTCCCAGAGCCGTAGATCAGCCGAAGATAGCTATGATACAGGCCGATCCGGTCCGCAAACTGTGTGACCGACTTATTTGTCGCAGAGCTGTAGTGGCTCAGCCCCGGGTAATTGAGTGTCATGGATTCGTTCTCACTGAAGTGGTAATTCTTCTCAATCCGATAGAGGCCTTCTGATTGCGGATCAGATGACAGAATGCGTTGCAGATCGACGGACTGACCGGTTATATTGGCGGCGTACTGATCCGTCGTCATGTCAGCGACGGCCTCCATACGGTGATACCCCATATATGCGTTGATTGATAAACCCATCACCTGCATGGCGCACAATATCGCGCAGGCGCTTCGTCTGTACCGGTGTATACGAGGATGGATGAATATCAGGGCGGTGACGATCACCACGGCAACATCCAGCACGATCGTTTCGAATGTTAGGTAGTTTTCAATATCTGTTTTAAACGCTAACATGGTAAATGCTAGGATGCCTAAACACAGCCCGATGATGCGCCGGCGGCAGGCAAGCGTAACCGGCCTGGGTATCGCCAGAAAACCCTGTGCCGCCAGATCAATCGCGACGAAGCAGAACAGGAAGGAAAACCGCGCGGGGCAGCCGTTGGGGTAATCAAACCCGTGCCACATGAGGTATATAGGTTTTACGATGAAACTGATCAATAGGATGCCGGGTAAAAACGCACCAATCAGCCTTTTGCGGAACGGAATAGCCGGGTTCAGGAAAAAGCCAATGGCAAAGACAAGAACAGGGATGCCAATATAGATGTTCGGTTGCCCGTAGCGCATCTGTTCAAAACTGATGGCGCCTGTATAGAATTTCAACAGAACACTGAAAAGCGAGTTTAGGCGTGACAAGGAGGCATCGTTCAGCCTGAAAACGCTGTAGCCGCCGGCAACGGATACATAGGCAGGGATCAGCATCACAGCCGCAAGCCCTGCCGAAAGCAGCGAGGATACGATAAACACACCTACTACGCGAAAGGTCTCCCGGTTTTCCAGCACCAGCCAGAAAAAATAAAGTAGCGAGAATAAGCAAAGCATAAAGCCGATATAGAAATTGCAGAACAACGAATACGCCAGTGCCAGTATATAGAGGAAAGGACTATTGCGTCGGCTGATTTGCCTCAATCCCAGCAGGATCAGGGGCAGGGCAGCCACTCCGTCCATCCACATAACACACCAGTCGTATACCGCCACATAACCCATCAATGCATAGGTCACCGCGAACAGTAGCCCTTGATAACGCAGGCCATACTCCTTACGCAGGAAAACCATCATGGTCAGCCCGCAAAACCCAATCTTGAGCAGCACCAATATGCTGTATGCTAAAGGCAGATCCGTCTCTTTGAAAAAGATGACAATAACGTTCCAAGGACTGGCCAGATGAAAGGAAATCAACCCTGCCGTTCCGCTACCAAGCGCGGTATGAAACGTATAAAAAGGATCGGCCTGACCAAGGATCATTCGCCTGAACTCCGTAAGGAAGCTGGCATATAGCCCGTTCGCGTCCCAAACAAGCAGCGTTCGGTGGCCAAAGGGGACGATCTCGCATATCAACATCACAGCCAGATAAATGCATACGGGTATGATAAAAGCGGTAGCCAACAGAGGCAGATTGGACGCGCTGAGGTGTTTTCGCGGTTTCATCTGGGCTCCCTTAAAATCCTACGTATTGCTACATGTTGCATGGAAAACATCACACGATCCGGATGCGAGCGGCTCGCAGAAGGGTTACTTTGAATCAAGAAAAAATGGGGTCGGCGATGGCCTGAAAGCCGCTGATTCTCAACGGTCCGACTGGCAGAAAACGTAGTTGTGCGATATGGCTGACAATGCTCGTGTATTCATTTCACCGTCTGAGGATCATATTCCTTTTTAAAATGATGAAGGGAGCAAATTGGGTCATATGCGCACAGCTACCGTCAGAAAGCAACTGGTACCAGCGACCTTGCCTTCCGCGTTCTCATCCACGATCTGCCCGCCTTGGTGATCTCCGAAGAACATTGATTTTCATGTCCTTTTGTGCAATACGAGACGGATGTTTGTACAATCGGTCAAGCCGGTACCGGAAAATGATCGGGGCAATGGATCAGAACCACGTTACGGCTCGATAAGCTTTTTCACCCCCGTCGCCGCCCGCGCCGGAGCCATCGTTTGCCGCCTGGCCTTCACCGCCCGCGGCGCCCCGTCGCTGCGCGCATTCCACCGCCTCGGCTTGCCGGCGTCGTAAGCGCCGGCTTCAGCCTTTCTTCGCCGCCAAAACGGCCGATCACGGTTCAGCTTTTCCTCGCCGCCAGAACGGCCGACCGTCGCCTCGGCCCGCTCCGCCGCCGCCAAGGTCGCCTCCTGCAATTATCGCCGCGCGAACCAACGCGCCACTGCATCGTCCAGAAGAGATGCCGACCATCAAAACGGCCTTCCGGCAGGCCCCCCGCTACCCCCGCCTTCCCTTTCGCCTGCGCGGCCACAGCAGCCCGCGCACCGCGGAAGCCACCGAAGGGAGATACACCGCGCAGGAGGCGGGCTGGCGCCCGCTCACCGCGTCGTGGACGCATCTTGTCTGCCTTCCGGCGCGCAGCGCGCCGATGCCCCGGTTGCGGGCCGAACGCCCGGCGGGGCGGCGGGGCTTTGCCGCCCGCGGGCCCGCGCCGGGGCGGCCGACAGGCGCAAAGGCGGCATACCCCTTGCCCTGCCGGGGCGCGGGCAGCCCGCCGGGCACATCCTCCCACACAAAGGGCTCCAGCCGGTCGCCGCCGCGGGTGACGATGTAGCCGTACGAACCTGGCTGCCGGTGCGCGCGGCTGAGCATGTGCGGGGGATGCAGCCGGGTCGCAAGCATGCCAAGCAGCGCGCGCACGGTATGCGCGCGAAACACAGGCGCCATTTCCGCGCGAAGGGCGGCGACGGTCCCTTCCTCCATGCGGCGGCCCGACACCGAGCGGTAGGCGACCCGCGCGTAGCGCGCCATGCGCTTGAGCGTATCCCCGGCTTTGTCCCCGGCGTAGCTGAAAGCCTTGTCCAGCGGGGGAATGGACCAGCGCTTCTCCATCAGCGCGTTCAGGCTTTCCTCGGTTTTTTCCTCGATCATGGTCTCGCAGAACGCCGCGAGGGTTTCCAGCATGGTCGGTGTATCCTCCACGTGGCGCAGCAGGGTTTCCGCCTCCGCGCGCTCCCGCGCGGCGTCGGGTTCGGCGCTCCAGCCGTAGGCGGCGTCGCGCAGGGCGTCGTCCGCGCGGTAGCGGAGGCACAGCCCCAGGTGCTTGAGCGCCCCGACCCGCGGCACCAGATCCTCGGAGTTGAGCACGTGGAAAAGCGGATAGGAACCCGGCGCGCGCCCGGTATCGCCGGCGGCGGTGGTGGGGGAGGCAAACCCGTAGCCCACGATGTTGCCGGGCAGCACGCCCCAATCCTCCAAAAGCCGGTGGCAGAACACCTGCATGACTGCCGCGCCCTGGCTGTGGCCGGCCATCCAGAGGGAAAACCGGCTGTCGGGGGAGCGCATGTCCGCCAGGATGTTGCGCAGGGTCAGCCGGGGCAGCCCCAGCGCGGCGGCCGCGCCGGGAAACAGGATGCGGTCGGCGCTTTGCTCAAAGCAATCCGTCAGCTGGGCAAACCCCTTGTGAAAGCCGTTTTCCGTGGTGAAGCGGAAGTTGCTGAACCAGTCGTAGAAGCGCGAGCCTGTGCCCATGAAGCCGATCGCGACCACGTAGCGCCCCCGCCCGGCGGGGTGCAGCATGGTAACGGCCTTGATGGTATCGCTTTTCTCCCGCTGGCGGAACGCGCCCCTGATCTGCGCCAAGGGGTTGTGCTCCCGAAGCGCCATGCGCGCGCGCGCCACCTTCCAGGCGTTGATCAGCGCGCGTACGTTTTCACTGCTCGCGCTTTCACTTTCGCCCACGGTCACGCCGCTTTGCAGGAGGTTGTCCACCTGAATGGAGATGTCCGTCCAGCCCGCGCGCATCCACGGCTCCAGGTCTAGCGTGTAAGTCATATAAGCCAACTCCAGCGAAAGGGCCAGCGCGGCGCGGTCCAGCGGCGGGCGCGGGTACCCCAGCGGGTCCGGCGCCGGCGCGCGGCAAAGCCGGCGCACCTCCCCAAGCGCCACGTTGGTCAGGCAGCCGCGCGCGGCGGTATCCGGCGCGGGTTTCGGCTCCGCTTCCGCCGGCGGAGCGGCTTTGGGCATCGTACGCATGGCGTCTCCCCTTTGCGGCTGAGCCCCGGATCGGCCCAAACGGCCCCGGAGCGCCTGCGCGCCTAGTATAGCATACCCCGCGGAACGCGCACAAGCTTGTCCGTTGCGACGGCTGCGGCGCGGTGCCCGCCCGGATCACCGCCGCCGGAAACGCCGCATTCTTGGCGCTGCCTGTCGCCGCGCTGCATGCCGCCGCCGCGCGCTTGATGCGGCCTGTCGCTGTGGCAGGCCGCCTTCGCGCGCTCGGCGCTGCCTGTTGCCGCGCTGCATGCCGCCGCGTACCCGCCGCCGCATCTTCAACCATCGCCGCCGACCCGATTCGGCTTGACCCGCCCGGTGCGTTGCGCTATACTGAGCGAAACGATTCAGGCCCGCCCCGCCGCGGTTCCGCCGCCCGCCCGGCGTCCTGTTCCGCCGCCCGCGCACGCCCCATCCATGATCCATAAGGAGGACTTTTCCCCATGAGCATCTCCACCCGTCCCTACGGCAAGGACCAGCACGGCCGTCCCGCCACGGAGTACACCCTGACCAACGCGACCGGGGCGTATGTGTCCATCCTCGATTTCGGCGGCGTCGTTACCCGTATCGCCGTGCCCGACCGTCACGGCGCGCTGGCCGACGTAAACCTTGGCTACGACGATGTTTCCGGCTATACGGTCGACAGCGGCAGCATGGGCGCGCTCATCGGCCGCGTCGGCAACCGCATCGCCAACGCGACGTTTGACCTGGAAGGCCAGACCTACCCGTTGGGCGCCAACAACGGCGTCAACAACCTGCACGGCGGGCCGGAAGGCTTCAACCTGCGCATGTGGAAGGCCGAGCCGCTGGAAGGCAAGGGCGTGGATACGCTCCTGCTTTCGCTGGTCAGCCCCGACGGGGATCAGGGCTTCCCCGGCGAACTGACCGTAACGGTGCGCTATACCTTCGACGGCCAAAACGTGCTGGGCATCGAGTATCTGGCCAACACCACCAAAACGACCCTCGTCAACCTGACCAACCACGCCTATTTTAACCTCGACGGCCACGACGCGCCCGATGTGCGCGACCTGGAACTGCAGGTGTTTGCCGACTCCGTGTGCGCCGTGCGCGCGGGGCTGATCCCCACCGGCCGGCTGGTGCCCCAGGAGCAGGTGGTATACGGCTTTGACAGGCCCAAGCGGGTGGGCGACGTGCTGGCCCACACCCAAACCGACCCCGACATGAAACCCGCCGGCGGCGTGGACTTCAACTATTGCGCCGGCAACGACCGCATGACCAAGTGCATCGCCGCGCTTTATTCCCCCAAAACCGGCCGGGAGATGAAAGTAATCACCGATATGCCCGGCGTGCAGGTGTATACCGGGCAGTTCCTGCACCAGACGGGCAAGGGCGGCGTGCGGTATCAGGCGTACAGCGGCATGTGCCTGGAAACCCAGCGCTATCCCGACGCCATCCACCAGCCCCACTTCCCCAGCGTTGTGCTGCGCCCGCAGGAAACCTACTACACCAAAACCGAGTACGTGTTCAGCGTCCGCTGAGGCATCCCATCCGGCCCCGGCGGCACAGGCCCGGCACATTGCCGGCTCAGGCTGTCAAAGAACCCAAACCATATGCAGCGCCGCTCGCCACATCGACCTTCGGGCTGTTCGCTCGCTTTGGAAAACGCATCGGCAGAAGGCTTTGGGGTTCCGCCCCAAACCCCGTAAGGGTTTCCCCCTGGGCCCAATTTCGCTGCGGCGGGGGTTTTCGACAGCCTGGGCCCGGCACTTTGCCGGGCCTTTCGCCGCCGGGGCTCGGTTTTGTACGGATGACGCTTTCCGCCCGGTTTTTCAGACGACGGGCTCGTCCGAAGCCTTTCCCGCGCGCCTGCGCTCCCGCGCCTGAGGCTTGGCGGTAAACTACTGTGCTGTGGGTGGAAGCCTTTCCCGCGCGCCTGCGCTCCCGCGCGCCTGCGCTCCCGCGCCCGCCGCCGGACAGGGGAGCGCAAAAACGGACAGGTATTCCGGCCCCGGCCGTGTTATGCTCATCCCGTGAGGAGGGGAAACCATGGAGTGGATCGCAAGCCTCAACCGCGCGCTGCGCTACATCGAGGAGCACCTGACCGACGACGCGCTCGGCGTGGAAGCGGTGGCAAGGGTCACGGCCTACTCGCCGTTCTACCTGCAGCGGCTGTTCTCCATCCTGACCGACCTGTCGCTGGCCGAATACATCCGCCAGCGCAGGCTCTCCATGGCGGGGCAGGAGTTGCAGTCGACGCGCTGCAAGGTGATCGACGCGGCGCTGCGCTACGGCTACGAAACGCCGGAAAGCTTCCATAAGGCGTTCCGGCGGTTTCACGGCGTATCGCCCTCGGCGGCCCAGCGCTCGCGCGTACAGCTGCGCTACTTGAACCCCCTCCAGATCAAAGTCGAATTGACGGGAGGAAGCATCATGGATTACACAATGGAGCACATCGGAACGCTGGCCGTCCTGGGTCTGGCACGCAGCTTCCAGTACGAGGGGGCGCTGGCTGAGATCCCCAAATTCTGGACCGAATACTACGCCAAAGGCTACCACGACAAGGTGGAAGGCTACATCGGCGTGTGCCTGGACCGCAAGGACAGCCCGGATTTCACCTACCTG
>JAAYUF010000043.1 GCA_012517815.1 Clostridiales bacterium | reverse complement strand
GGTAGAAAGCCCTCCCGGCGGCTCCGGTGCGGGAGCGCGGGGAGGGCGGGGGTTGGGCGAAACGGAGGTGGGGGCGGGGAGGGGGGCGCGGGTTTACAGCGCCTGGATGGCGGTCAGGAGGGCGTCGATGTTGGCGTCCGGGGTGGTGGCCCCGGCGCAGAAGCGCACGGCGGTATGGGTTTCATCCACCTTTGTCCAGTGCGCGTACGTAAACCGGTCGGATAACCGGGCGAGGCTGTCGTCCGGCAGGATGGGGAAAATCTGGTTGGTCAGCGTGTCGCAAAGCATCGGGCAGCCTTTGGCGAGGAAGGCGGCTTTGAGCCGCTGCGCCTGCGCGTTGGCTTTACGGCCCAGCGCCACGTACAGGCCGTTTTCCATCAGGGTGAGGAACTGCACGCCCAACAGTCGGCCTTTGGCCAGCATCGCGCCCCGCTGCTTCATGTGGTAGCGAAACAGCGGCCAGGCTTGCGGGTCGGGCAATACCAGCGCCTCGCCCATCAGCGCGCCGCACTTGGTGCCGCCCAGGGTGAACGCGTCGCAGTGCCGGGCCAGGAAGGGCAGATCGACCTGCGGGTCGGCCGCCAGGGCGTAGCTCATGCGCGCCCCGTCGATGAACAGGCGCAGGCCGCAGGTAAGCGTCGCCTCGCGGATGGCGCAAAGCTCCGCGCGGGAGTAGAGGGTGCCAAGTTCGGTGGGGTGGCTCAGGTACACCATGCCGGGGCGCACCATGTGCTCGTGGGTCGCGTCCTCGATATGCGCGCGCCAGGCGTCGCGAATCTGTTGGGCGCTGATGCGGCCGTCCCGGTTGGCAAGGGTCAGCGCCTTATGGCCCGTAGCTTCCACCGCGCCGGTTTCGTGTACGTTGATGTGCCCGGTATCGGCGCACAGCACGCCTTCGAAGGGGCGCAGCGCGGCGGCGATCACCGTCAGGTTTACCTGCGTGCCGCCCACGAAGAAGTGGATGCCGGCCCCGGGCATTTCGCACAGCGCGGCGATGCGCCGGCGCGCCAAGCCGCAGTAATCGTCCTCGCCGTAACCCACGGTCTGTTCCGCGTTGGTCTCCACCAGCGCGCGGAGCACCTGCTCGTCCGCGCCTTCCAGATAGTCGCACTCATAGCGTTTCATGTTCTGTTCGCTCCTTGGCATCGGTGTTTGGTCAAACACGCCCACTATAGCGATGGCGGCTTGTTTTGTCAACAAGGGCGGAGGGCAAGCCACATTTCCCGCCGCAGCGGTGATGGGGTCGAGGGGTGAAACCCCTCGCGGGGTTTGAGGCACCGGAGGCGAGCGCGCGGCCAGTGGCCGCTTCGGCGAAGCCGAAAGTGAACCGGAGGCACCGGAGGGTTGCGTGTGCCCTGTGGGCATATCGGCGAAGCCGATAGCAAACCGCAGGTGGACAGCCTGACCAGCATGGCGCACGACAGTGCGACATGCGCCGATCAGACTGGCGGGAGAGAGGTTTCACGAGGGCCGGGCACGGCAGTGCCCAGCCTGACGATGAAACCGACCGGAAGCGCCCCAAAGCCTGCGCCGCAGCGCCGATAAGCGAGCGAGCGAACAGCGCCGCAGGCGCTATGAGGCGAGCGGCGGCAGGCGGCAGCGACAGTTGCAACAAGTATATGGCCATATCGTGATGCTATTGGGCCGATAAGGCTGACCGGGAGAACCCCGGAACGTCGCGCGTTATGGCTTTGATCAACTCGGCGAATAAAAGACGCGCAGGCGCTATAAGGCGAGCTGCTGCATGTACTTACATTTTGGCACCTCACGCATCATACGCGAAAGAGCCTCCCGGAGCTTGCGCCCCGGGAGGCCCGGCTTGTTCATGAACCCATGCAAGGTGCTGTACCGCTCGCCTCATAGCCCTTCGGGCTGTTCGCTCGCTCTGGTAGAATGCTGCGGCATAAGGCTTTGGGGCCCTGCCCCAAACCCCGCAAGGGCTATCTCCGGAGGTTTCATCGGCGCGCGGGACACTCCCGTGTCCCGCACTTGTGAAACCTCCCGTCTCCGGGTCGCTTTCAGCTTCGCTGAAGCGGCCACAGGCCGCGCGCTTCCCTCCGCCGCCCCTGACCCGATTCCGCTGCGGCGGGGATTTCTTACCTGCCTTTGGCCTTGCCTCAGTGCAGGGTGTTGCGCTCCTGAATGATGCGCTTGAACACGCTCACCGTATCCTGCGTCTCGGCCAGTTCCGCGCGGAGCATCGCGTTTTCGGCTTCCAGCGCCATCACGCGCGGGCTTTCCTGCGTGCCGGCGCGGGCGCGGGCCAGCTCGCCCACCGCGGCGGGCGCGTACACGGGCTTTACCTCGGGGCTGGCTTTGAAATCCACCACGTATACCTCTTCGGTCATCTGGTTGTACACCCCGCGCCGCGTGTAATGGGTGTGCAGCAGCTCGTGGGACAGGTGGCCGTTGGGCTGGCCCAGGAACTCCGCGTAGATCTTCTGGATCACGGGGTTTTCGTGGGATTTGCGCATCACTTTGCTCTCGTCCTCGTCGTACAGGGCGGCCATGCGCTTCTGGCGAATCTCCGGATCGTCGCTTCTGGGCTGGCCGCCGCCGGTGATGCAGCCGCCCGGGCAGCCCATGATCTCGATGAAGTGGTAGGGCGAGGCGCCCGCGCGGATCTGGTCCATCAGCTTTCTGGCGCCGGCAAACCCGCTGGTAACCGCCACGCGCACGTCCACGCCGTTGAGGAAGGCGTACTCGGGCTTGGCGTCCTCAATGCGGATGGCCGCGTCCTTCACCTGATCCAGGCCCACGATCGGGGTTACGTGCAGCTTGTCAAAGGGCAGCTCGCGCCCGGTGACCAGCTCGTACACGGTGCGCAGGGCCGCTTCCATCACGCCGCCGGTTACGCCGAAGATGTCGGCCGCGCCGGAGGAAAGCCCCAGCGGGTTATGGAAGGCGCTGTCCCTGAGGGTGGCGAAGTCGATGCCGGCGCTGTGGATCATCTCGGCCAGCTCGCGGGTGGTGAGCACCGCGTCCACGTTGGGGAAGCCGCCGTTTTGCATTTCGGGGCGCTCGATCTCAAACTTCTTGGCGGTGCAGGGCATCACCGACACTACGAACAGGTCCTTGGGGTCGATGTTCTCGTTTTTGGCGAAATAGCTTTTCACGATCGCGCCCATCATGGTATGGGGGGATTTGCACGTGGACAGGTGAGAGAGCTGCTCGGGGTAGTTGTGCTCGATGTACTTGATCCAGCCGGGGGAGCAGCTGGTGATCATCGGCAGCGACGCCGCGCCGCCCGTGAGCGCGGCTTTCACGCGGCCCAGGAACTCCGTGCCCTCCTCCATGATGGTCAGATCGGCCGCCCAGTTGGTGTCAAACACGTCGTCAAAGCCCAGCTCCTTAAGCGCGGAGGCCAGCTTGCCCGTGCAGCGCGTGCCGGCCGGAAGGCCGAACTCCTCGCCGATGGCCACGCGCACCGCGGGGGCCACCTGCACCACCGTGCGGCGGGTCGGATCGTTGAGCGCCGCCCATACCTTTTCGGTGGCGCTGGTTTCCTTGAGCGCGCCCACGGGGCACACCACCGTGCACTGCCCGCAGAAGGTGCAGTTCACCGCGCCCAGCGGCAGGTTCATCGCGGGGCTTACCTCGGTCTTGAAGCCGCGGTTCTGGGTGTTAAGGACGCTCGTCTGCTGGATTTTGTTGCACACGGATACGCAGCGCCGGCAGAGGATGCACTTGCTCAGGTCGCGCGTGATGGACACCGAAACGTCCACCTTGCGGGTGGAGCGGTCGCCCTCGAAGCGGGAGCGCTCCACGCCCAGCTGGATGCCCAGCTTTTGCAGCTCGCAGCTCTGGTTGCGCTTGCAGAACAGGCAATCCTTATCGTGGTCGGAAAGGATCAGCTCGTAAAGCACCTTGCGCGACTCCCGCACGATCCGGGAATTGGTGAAAACCTCCATGCCCTCGGCCGCCTGCGTTACGCAGCTCGCCTGCAGGGTTTTGGCGCCCTTGACCTCCACCACGCAGATGCGGCAGGAGCCGATCACGTTGGTGTCCTTCAGGTAGCACAGCGAAGGAATATCGATGCTGTTCATGCGCGCCGCTTCCAGAATGGTCGTGCCTTCGGGCACCTCGATGGGTTTGCCGTTGATGGTCAGATGCAGCATGTCCGTCACCTCCTGTTGCAATGCAGGCAACGCATCGACTCGGCGATCGCGTTGAGCTTGTGGTATCCCAAGAGCACCTCGTCGAACGCTTTGGCACGGCTGGCCACGGGCAGGCAATCCTGCGGGAACCGTTCGTGGATCAGCACTTCGTCGTCATCGACGGATTCCGGGATATCGATGGCGCGGCCCTTGTTGAGCTTGCCCGTACCGCCGCAGAACAGGTCGATGGATACGGCCGCCTGCTTGCCGTCGGCGATCGCGCGGATGACCTCGTCCGGGCCCCGGGCGACGTCGCCGCCGGCGAACACGCCCTTCATGGTCGTCATCTTGGTTTGCGGATCGGTGATGAACGTGCCCCAGGGCGTCACGCCGATTTCCGACTTCTTGATGAAAGGCAGGTCGGCGTACTGGCTCACCGCGGGGATGATCACGTCGACGTCGATGAGGAAGTTGGAGCCTTCGATGTGGGTGGTGTTGCGCCGGCCGGCGTTGTCAAAGTTGCTCATCCTGCGGCGGATGCACTCGATCTGCGCCACGTGGCCACGCTGGTCGGGGAGGATGCGCACGGGGCTGACCAGCTCCACCAGTTCCACGCCTTCCTCCAGGGCTTCCTCGATTTCGATGTCGTAGGCGGGCATGGCGTCGCGGGTGCGGCGGTAGAGCAGCATCACCTGGGCGGCCCCCAGGCGGATCGCGGTGCGGGCGGAGTCGATGGCGGTGTTGCCGCCGCCGATCACGGCCACGCGCTGGCCGGTCAGGTCCACGCTGTGATAAAGCTTCACGTTTTTGAGGAACGAGATGCCCGGCAGCACGCCTTCCAGCTCCTCGCCGGGGATGTTCATGCGCTGGGGCAGCTGCGTGCCCGTGGCCACGTATACCGCGTCGGATTCGCGGCGCAACTTCTCAAAGGAGATTTCGCGGCCGACTTCGGTGTTCAGGTGGATGTTGAAGCCGGAGCGGCGCATATGGTCGATTTCGCGCTCCAGCACGTCCGCGGGCAGGCGGTATTCCGGGATGCCGTAGGCCAGCACGCCGCCGGCGACCGGCTCGCTTTCGTACACGTCCACCTCGTAGCCGATGCGGCTTAAGTAATACGCGCACGTGAGGCCCGACGCGCCCGCCCCGATGATGGACACGCTCTTGCCGTTCTTGGGGAACACGATGTCCTGGTCAAACTGCTTCTGGTTTTTATAGGCGTAGTCCGCCACGAAGCGCTTCAGGCTGCAAATGGCCACGGACTCGTCCACCGTGCCGCGGCGGCACTTGCTTTCGCAGGGCCGGGTGCAGATGCGCCCGCACACCGAGGGCAGCGGGTTTTCCTGGCAGATGAGGTCGTACGCGTCCAGGAAGCGGCCCGCGGCGATCAGGGCCAGGTAGCCGGGGATGTTGACGTTGGCCGGGCAGGTGTTCTCGCACGGGGAGATGAACATGTCGCTGCACACGCCCGCGCGGCAGTATTTCAGGCGGATGTGCTCCTCGTATTCCTCGCGGAAGTACTTGATGGTGGAAAGCACGGGGTTGGGGGCGGTCTTGCCCAGCTCGCACATGGCGGTCTGCTTGATCACCGCGCCCAGCTCTTCCAGCAGCTCGATATCGCCCTCGCGGCCTTCCCCGCGGGTGATGCGCTCCAGTATGGAGAGCATCCGCTTGGTGCCGATGCGGCAGGCCACGCACTTGCCGCAGCTTTCTTCCTGGATGAAATCCATGAAATAGCGCGCGGTATCCACCATGCAGGTGTCCTCGTCCATGGCGATGAGGCCGCCGGAGCCCATGATGGCGCCCAGCTTGGCGATGGACTCGTAATCCGTGGGGGTGTTCAGGTTATCCTTGGTGATGCAGCCGCCCGACGGCCCGCCGATCTGCGCGGCCTTGAACTGCTTCTTGCCCGCGATGCCCCCGCCGATTTTGAAGAGGATTTCCCCCAGCGGCGTGCCGATGGGCACTTCCACAATGCCGGAGTTGACGATGTCGCCCGCCAGCGCGAACACCTTGGTGCCCTTGGATTTTTCCGTGCCGTACTGGGCGTACCACGCCGCGCCGTGCAGCACGATCTGGGGGATGGCGGCCAGCGTTTCCACGTTGTTGATGATGGTGGGCTTGCCAAAGAGGCCCTTCTGGAACGGATAGGGCGGCTTTTGCACAGGCTCGCCGCGCTTGCCCTCGATGGAGGCCATGAGCGCCGTTTCCTCGCCGCAGACGAACGCGCCCGCGCCGATGCGGATCTCGATGTCGAAGGTGAAGGGCGTGCCCAGGATGTTTGGCCCAAGGAGGCCGAAATCGTGCGCCTGCGCGATGGCCTTGGTCAGGCGCTCGATGGCCAGCGGATACTCCGCGCGGATGTACACGTACCCCTGCGCCGCGCCGATGGCGTAACCGCCCAGCATGATGCCTTCCAGCACCGCATGGGGGTCGCCCTCGATCAGGCTGCGGTCCATGAACGCGCCGGGGTCGCCCTCGTCGGCGTTGCAGACCATGTACTTGGCGTCGCTCTGGGCTTTGAAGCCCGCCTCCCACTTGATGCCCGTGGGGAAGCCCGCGCCGCCGCGCCCGCGGATGCCGGACTCCTTGACGGTCTTGATCACGGCCTCGGGCTTCTGCTCGGTGATGGCCTTGGCCATGGCCAGATATCCGTCCCTGGCGATATAGGCTTGGATGCTGCCGTAGGCGATCTCGCCGCAGTTATGCAGCGCGATTTTCACCTGCTCCTTGAAAAAATCGATCTCGTCGATGCAGGGGATGTGCCTGTTGAGCGTCTGGCTGTAGAAGGTGTAGTCCTCCAGCACCTTGCCCTCCAGCAGCTGCGCCTTCAGTATCTTGCGCACGTTCTTGTCGTCCAGCTTCACGTAGAAGGTGCGCTCCGGCAGGATGATCATCACCGGGCCCAGGGCGCAGATGCCCATGCAGCCGGTTTCGATCACGTTCACGCCCTCGGAAAGGCCCAGCTCCTTAAGCGTGGCGACGGCCGCGTCGCGCACCTTGCCGCAGGCGGCGGAAACGCAGCCCGCGCCGGCGCACACCAGCACCGAATGGTGGAATTTGGCCTGCGCTTCCAGATAATCCTTCTTGACTTTCAACAGTTCATCGATGGTATGCAGCGTTTGGCTCATCTATCTCACCTCTCACTGAAACGTTGCCAGGACCGAGTCGACCTTGCTGGGGGACATCTGCCGGTAGACCACGTCGTCGATCATCAGCGCGGGGGCGAGGCCGCAGGCCCCGATGCAGCGCGCGATTTCAAACGTGTACTTGCCGTCGGCCGTGGTGCCGCCCACCTCGACGCCCAGTTTCTGAATCAGGTGATCGATGATCTTCTTGCCGCCGCGCACATAGCACGCCGTGCCCAGACAGACGCGGATGGTATGCTCGCCCCGGGGGTTAATGGAAAAAAACGAATAGAACGTGACGACGCCCGACACCTCGGATAGCGGAAGTTCCAGCTTGTCGGCGATATATTGCTGCAGCTCCAGCGGCAAGTATCCGTACAGCCCCTGTGCCGTATGCAACACCTGGATCAGGCAGCCCTGCTTGCCCTTGAAGTAGAGGTCGATCAAGTCTCCGATTTCATGGTAGTCCGATCGTTTTTGTTCGGTTAAGGCTGCGGTTCTGTCCGGCATGATCCTTTCTCTCCTTTGTGATATTCGGTCGTTGTGCGGTGCGGGTCGTGCGGGAATCGGACGCTCCGGGTAGCGGCAAAATTGGATAACAGGCTTGGCGCCTGGGAGCTTCGCATGGGCGCGGGGCGCTTGCGTAAAGCGGCGCTGCGGGCGGTTGCCGGGAAGAACGGCCGGGGGCGCGGGGGGTCTGCTTTTGGGTCGGCCGGGGGGCACGAGCTGCTATGCCTTTCGTCAACGGCCGGGGGACGCGGACGGCCGTACGGACGGCGGGCTTCTGCCGCACCGGCTGGCCGTGCGGGCACCCCTGCCGCGGTTGCGCGGGGATGCCGGATATGCCGGCAAACGGATGGCCCTGCACGCGCCTGAGCGTCGGCCGGGCGGGCATGCCGGGCGGAGGGGCAGGCAAATGGCCGAACGGGTTGCCGCGCCAGCGGGCGTGCTTCGCTGGTTCCGGGGAATTCTGCGGACATGCGAGCCCATCGTTGCCGAACCAACGTTTGATGTGCGTGCCGGGGCTTTGCCGGGATGCCGCCGGGCAGCGGCGGGCCGGCGCGCCGGGTCACGGTTGCCCGCGCGCCTCGCCTGCGCCGGTACGCACGGCGGCCAAGGGTTGCTGGACGCCGGATTGTCGCGCCGCTGACGGACGGTGCCCGACCAGGGCGTTGACGACCGCCGAAACGCCGGGGGATGGAAAGCAAAACAGACGTTGCTCCGCTTCGGACGGCATCCCCGAAACACGGGAATGCCCAAAGCGGGAAAACGCGGACGTTCGTTTCCCGGGATTGGCGGGGACGGGCCGGAAGGCCGTGCCCTGCCTTTGGCGCGCATGGGGTTGTCAGGTTCTGCGAACAGCGAAGCCGGGGACGCGGACGGCCGCGCCGGGGTTTCGCAACGGGGGGAACGGATCGGCAGCGCCTGGAACCGTTGCGTTACGGGGTGCCATGAGGCTATACAGCTTTCCGGAACGGTCGTACGGTTCCCCAATAGGGGGGTCGTGGGGGGGAAGGCGGGTCAGTTCGGTCGGGCGGGTTGGGCTGCATTGATTGTTAATAAACAAACCACTGCGGATATTGTATTAGGATGCGCGGGGTTTGTCAACTGAAATCAAGCGGAAGAACGGATCAACGCGGCCCGGGGAAAAACCGGCAAACGAAGGCCCTGCTTGACGAAAAGGCCCGGGGGGAGGTGCCGGGCCGGGAATCCTGGGCTGCGGCCGGCCCGGGGTCGGAGCCTTCCGCGCGCGGCGGCGGGGCAAAGCGCAACCGCCCGCGCGGCCGGAACGCGGCCGCGCGGGCGGTTGACGGTCGACGCGGAGGGGCGCGCCGCGGGGGAGGGCAGCCCCCGCCGCGAACCTTGAGGAACAGATAAAAAACAATGGGCCGCGGCATGGCGCGCCCATCGGCAGCGTTGCGAACCTTTCCCGCGCGACGTGAGAACGGAAGGGGGATCGGCCGCGCGAGCGGGGCTGGTATCCCGAACCCGTGGGCCGTCATCGGCAAAAGGCGCGCCTGCGATCCCGGCAGCGTTGCGAACCTTTCCCGCGCGACGTGAGAACGGAAGGGGGAACTGCGGCGGGTGCGGGGCTGGTATCCCGAACACGTGGGCCGTCATCGGCAAAAGGCGCACCTGCGATCCCGGGACGAGCCGCCCCTGCGAAGCCGCGAAGGCGCGAGGGGAACGGCGGCGAAAGCGAGGTTCAGGCGCTGCCTCGCGGCGCCTCCCCGACGAACGGCCGGCGTGCGGAGGCCGCCGCTTGAAGCGCGCGGGCGCTTGCCGGCTGCGCGCGACCGTTACTTCACCAACGCGGGGACTTCCGCCGGTTTGAGCAGCTCGGCGGTGAGCACCATCAGGATTCCCAGGTTCACAAACGCGCCGATCTGCTGGGGCACGATGCGCTCCTCAAACAGGAAATTGCCGTAGGCAAACACGGTTACCACCGTGGAGGCGACCCACAGGCCGTAGTACAGGGGCTTTTTCCGAAGCGCGACCCAGCACAGCAACAGCGTTTCCCCCATCATGCCGTAGCGCTCGTGCATGTAGGGCAGGAAAAACGCGCACACCAGCGCCGTCCAGGCGAACAGCAGCACCAGATCGCGCCCCTCGAGCCTGGCCCCTCGCCGTACCAGCAGCGCGCAGGGCGCGACCAGCGCCGCGGCGCACAGGCCAAGCCCGTAGCGGATGAACAGGTAGAAATAGCCGTAGTCCGTATGCGCAAAGGGATCCAGCATGCTCCCCAGCAGCGCGTAGAAACCGGGGTAGTTTTTCGTAACCCAGAAAAGCTGGCTGCCGCCCTGCGCGCCGTAGGTGGAAAACGCCGCCCAGGGCCCTTCGCCAAAGAAAGCCAGCGGCAGCCCGGACAGCCACACCAGCGCGGGCAGCACGAGCAGGTAAAGGAAGCTCTTTTTGGCCTGGGTGAGCCAGTACAGGAGCAGCGCCGGCAGCACGAAAACGGCCTGCAGTTTCAGGCACAGGGCGACCGCGTAGAACAGCAGCGCGGGAATGGGCCTGTTTTTCACAAGCATCAGCACGCAGAGCACCACAAACAGGGTGTACATCGCGTCGCACTGGCCCCAGGCGGCGGCGTTGAGCACCATCACGGGCGAAAGGGACAAAAGCGCAAACACGGCGAACGCCCGGCCGGCGCGTTCCTCCCGGTCGGACAGCCGGTACACGAGCATTACGCACGCGCCGATGCAAAGGTATTCAAACCCCACGAACATCAGCTTGACCAGGCCGAAGGAGGTCAGCGGCAGGGGCAATTGGCCCAGCAGGAAAAAGAGGTACGCGTAGGCCGGGCTGTAATCGATCTTGGCCAGCAGGGCGCGAAAACCGCCTTCGCGGGCGGCGTCCACCCAGGAGCCCATGGTGACCAGATCGGAATTGAGCAGCGGCCAGAAGCTGTAGCGCATCCAAAGCGACAGGAGAAACACGGCCGCCGCCCCATACCGGAGGATGTGTTTTTTTACGTGGGTAAGCGCGGCCCGTTCCCATTTCGTCATGCGAATCTCCCTCCGTCGGTCTGTGGCGTGCGGTTCGGCGTGTTTTGCGGCGTGAGATACATTTTCGCCTCCGAGGCCCGCGGTTTCCGAGATCCCGGCCGGCTTGCGCGGACCGTCCGGCTTTCGGGGACGGTCACAGGGAAACCGCTGCGCGGGAACGCGACCCCCTGACGCCTCCGGCGGCTTGGGAAATCCGGTTGCGCGGCGGACGCCCGTCAGGCTTCGTCCGTCGGCTTGCCGGCCTGCCGCCCGTCGGCGTTTTCCCCGCCGGCGTTTTGGATGTCCGCTTCCGGCGCTTCCGGCTTCGGCCCCTCCTGCTTGGGCGCCTCCGCAACCGGATCGCCCGCGTCCGGCCTGCCTGCCGTGTGCCGGAACGTCCAGTGCTTGTTCAGCAAAAAGTTGAGCGGAATCGTGAACAGCAGGTTGAGCAGCGGCGCGATCCCGGCGGAGAGGCGCACCGCCTCCACCCAGAACGTCAGCAGCAGCGTGCCCAGAAGAAACGTGGCCCCGTAGGAAACGACGGTTTTCACATACGCCCACAGCGTGCGTTTCCAGCCCAGGCGGCGCCCGGCGTGAAACACATAGCGGCTGTTCCAGTAATAGGCGTTGGTCACGCTGACGAGGAACGACAGCACGTTGGCCAGCTGGTAGTGCATCCTCAGGAGATAGAAGCACACGTAGTAGACGCCAAGGGAGATCAGCGTGTTGCTCAGGCCCACGATGCCGAATTTGACGAACTGCAACAGCGAGGCAAACCGCGCGTCGCTCCGCAGGCGCGTCAGGTAGGCTTTCAGACGATCGCTCACGGCTCGTTCACCGCGGCAAGGATCACGCGGGCCATCTCGTCCACCATGTCGTCGGTCATGCCGGGGTAGACGCCCACCCAGAACGTATCGTTCATGATGCGGTCGGTGTTGGGCAGCTCGCCCACGGCGCGGTAGCCTTCGCCCGAAGCGCGCATCGGGCTAAAGCAGGGGTGGCGCAGGAGGTTTCCGGCAAACAGCATGCGCGTTTGCACGCCCGCCGCCTCCACGCGCCGCACCACGGCGTTACGGTCGACCCCGGGCCGGCAGGTCAGCAGAAAGCCAAACCAGCTGGGCCGGGAATGCGGCTCGGCCTGCGGGAGGATCAGCCGGTCGGCGGCCCCTTCCAGCGCCAGGTACAGCCGGTCGAAATTGTGGCGGCGGCGCTCCACGAAGCCCGGCATTTTGGCCAGCTGCGCGCAGCCCACGGCGGCCTGCAGGTCGGTCGCCTTGAGGTTGTAGCCGAAGTGGGAGTACACGTATTTGTGATCATACCCCAGGGGCAGCTCGCCGTATTGCCGGTCGAACCGGTGGCCGCAGAGGTTATCCACGCCGGAGGGGCAGCGGCAGTCGCGCCCCCAGTCCCGGAAGGATACGCAGATGCGCGCCAGCAGGGGATCGTTGGTGTACACCGCGCCGCCCTCGCCCATGGTCATGTGATGGGGCGGGTAAAAGCTGCTGGTGCCCAGATCGCCGATGGTGCCGGTGAAGCGTTCCTCCCCGCCCAGCGTGTAGCGGGAGCCCAGCGCGTCGCAGTTGTCCTCCACCAGCCACAGGCCGTGCCGGTCGCAAAACGCCTTGACCGCGCCCACGTCGAAGGGATTGCCCAGGGTGTGGGCGAGCATCACGGCTTTGGTCCTGGGGGAAAGGGCCGCCTCCAGCTGCGCCGCGTCCACGTTGTACTGGGGGAGGGTCACATCCACAAACACGGGCACCG
Source organism: Clostridiales bacterium (assembly GCA_012517815.1). Lineage (GTDB taxonomy): Bacteria > Bacillota > Clostridia > Christensenellales > Aristaeellaceae > CAXXOK01. The sequence goes on along the minus strand of JAAYUF010000043.1, from coordinate 12,847 downwards.
CGCCGTACTGGATGATGGGCGCGACCGTCGTGGGGAACCCCGCCGCGACGGTGATCACCTCGTCGCCCCTGCGGATGGCGCGCTCGCCCAGCAGCGGGGAGGTGAGGGTCATGAAGGCCAGCAGGTTGGCCGAGCTGCCGGAGTTGACCAGCGCGCAGTGCTTCACGTGCAGGTATTCCGCCAAGCCCGCCTCAAACTGGGCGGCGTAGCGCCCGGAGGTGAGCCAGAAATCCAGCGCGGCGTCCGTCAGGCTGACCATCTCCGCCTGATCGTACACGCGGGAGGCGTAGGGGATTCGGTCCCCCGGCCGGTAGGGCTTGCGACGGTGGAACGTATAGGCGTACTGTTTCACCAGGTCCAAAATTTCCGCGCGGGCTTCCTGCTCGGTTTTATTCTCCAGTGTCGCCATGGCGTTCATGCTCCTCCTGCTCTTTCCCGAATTGGGCGATCTGCCGCCGGCTGACCTCCAGCATATCCTGCCCGTCGCGGCTGGCCTTGGCCCACGCGACCGTTTCGGCCACGGCGCGGCGGATGCCCCAGGTCGGCTGCCAGCCGAGCTTCTGCCGGATGCGCCCGGTATCCAGCTTCAGGAAGCCGGCCTCGTGCGGCGCGCCGGGCTCGGCGCGGTTTTCCCACCGCATGCCCTCGCCCCAGGCCTCCGTAAACAGCCCGACCAGAGTACCGGTGCTCACGCAGTCGGCGTCGTCCGGCCCCACGTTGTAGCTGCCCGCGAGCGCCGGGGCCTCCGCCTGCGCCTGCGCGATGCGCAGATAGGCGGTCAGCGGCTCCAGCACGTGCTGGTACGGGCGCACGGAGTAGGGGTTGCGCACCGGCACCGGCTGGCGGGCAAGCGCCGCGCGCACGCAGTCCGGGACGATCCGGTCCGCCGCGAAATCCCCGCCCCCGATCACGTTGCCGGCCCGCGCCGTGGAAACGGCCACGCGGCCGTCCCCGAAAAAGGAGCGCCGGTAGCTGTGTGTCACCAGCTCGGAGCAGCTTTTGGAGTTGGAGTAGGGGTCAAACCCGTCCAGCGCGTCGGTTTCCCGGTAGCCCCATTCCCATTCGAGGTTGCGGTACACCTTGTCGGTGGTCACGTTGACGAAGCTTTTCACCCCGGGCACTTGCCGCACGCACTCCAGCACGTTTACCGTGCCCATGACGTTTACCTCATAGGTATAGGCGGGCTCGCGGTAGGAGGTGCGCACGATGGGCTGGGCCGCCAGATGCAGTACGATTTCCGGCCGGGCCTGGCGAAACGTTGCCAGCAGCGCCGCGCGGTCGCGGATATCACCGATCACGGACCGGGCCGCGGCGCGCGCCCCAATCATCGAAAACAGGCTGGGTTCCTCCCCGGGGGAAAGCGCGTAGCCGGTCACTTCCGCGCCCAGCTCGCTTAAAAGCAGCGTCAGCCAGCTGCCCTTAAACCCGGTGTGCCCGGTGATCAGGACCCGCTTTCCGCTGAAATACGGCAGCAATGCGATCGCCTCCTCAGGTTGTTGATGCAATCGACCGGTTCCATTATAACCTGCCGCGCCGTTTTGGCAAGCCGCGGCGGCCGCCCTTGCGGGGAAAATCCGATTCCCTCGCGGGCGTCGCGCCCGGCCGCGCGCGGCAAACGCGATCCGGTTTTCCTCCGGCCCGCGGCCCCGCCCATAGCGCCCGGGGTCAGGCCTGCGCCGGGGTCCCCGTCGGGCCGGGCCGCGCATGGCCGCGGGCAAAGCCCTCGCGCAGGATATCCGCCACGAGCACCGCAAACAGCGCGATCAGGGCAAACTGGATTACCGGCTGCACCACCTGATACCCCCGCACGTGCCTGAGCGCATAGGGAAAGAAGGCGAACACGGGCAGGAACAGCGCGGCGTACAGCTTCCGCCAGCCGTCAGGCCGGGCCGTATCGGTGAAAAAGGCGATCAGGGCTATGGTCATCATGCTCAGCACATACATCGCCGTGCGGCCGGGCAGCAGCAGCGTAACCAGCGAGAGCAGCGTGATGGCCTTCCAGCGGCTTTTTGTCACAAAGCACAGCCCCACGGCGGCTACCGCGGCCACGGCCGACGCCGTCCCCGCGAAGGCCAGCAGGCGCGGGTAAAGCGCCGGGTGCGACAGATCGACGCGCAGCATGCGCAGCAGGGTTTCCGCCGTTTGGACCATCGACAGCCCGATGGGGGAACCGCCGCTGCCCGGATCGTTGAAGATCGCCAACTGCTGAAAATAGGTGCGGATCGCGGCAACCCCCTCAAACAGGAAGAAAGGCCCGAAGAACAGCACCAGTCCGTAGAGCAGCGTGCGCAGCGCCCTGCGGTACTGCCGGTCCAGCACCAGCAGGAGCCCAAACACCGCCGGGTAGAGCTTCAGCCCCGCCGCCGCCGCCAGCGCGACCAGCGCCAGCTCGGAAAGCACCCGGGACCGCGAATCCTTGAAACGGAGGAAGAACATCACCAGACAGACGGCCAGCAGGATGATGTTCCCGCGCTCGATCGCCTGCAGCACGCCCATGGACAGGAGCATGGCCGTGGAAAACAGGAAACGGGTAACCTTGCCGCCGCCGATACTGTGGTAACACAGCTGGAAAAACAGCACCGCCAGCAGCGAAAGGCTCACGAGAAACGCAAACGCGGTATCCTGATGCAGGCGCAGGTCCGAAGCCGTCATGCGGTGCGCGATCGCATCCAGATAGGATTCGCCCCACGTGTCGGAGATTTCGTTGGGTACCGCGTGCATCACCGCCAGGTACAGGGCGTTGGCCAGGGGCGGATACACCGTGTCAAACTGCGTGTAGGGCACGCGCCCCCGCACGTAGGTCACGCTGTTGTAAAAATCCATGCCGGTATCCTGCTCGTCGGTAAACAGGGTCGCGTCCAGCACGCGGCCCTGGCTTACCACATTCCAGCCCATCGACAGCAAAAACAGCGCGATCAGCGTCAGGGAAAACCAGCGGACGGCTTTTTCCCGGCTCATTCGGCCTTCCCCCCATCGCGCCTGTCCGGCTTGCCGGCGGGGGTTTCCGGCGGGAAGTTCAGCCGCTCCTCCTCAATGACCAGCGGGCGGTGGATCACCCGCCGGGTGATGTTGAGGATATACTCCCCCAGGATGCCCACGAAAAAGATCTGCATGGAACCCAGCACCAGCACCGCCAGCAGGATGGGGATGTTGCCCGCGGGGAAGCGCTCCCACCAGACCAGCTTCATCACCAGATAGGCCAGCGCCGCCATCACGCTCAGCCCTGAAAAGACGAACCCCACGTACGTCGCCAGGCGCAGCCCGATCTTGGTGTAGGAGGTGAAGCTCAGCATCGCCGCGTCGTAGAGGCTGGAGAAATTGTTGTGCGTCTTGCCGGAGCGGCGCTTGGCCTGCTCGTAGGGGATTTCCCGGCGGCTGGTGGAAAACTCCGCCACGATGCCCCGCAGGAAGGGGATGGGATCGTCCAGCGTGCGCATGATTTCGATAAAGCTGCGGTCGTACAGGCCAAAGCCCGTGAAATGCTCGATGGCGTTGATGTCGGACGCCTTGCTGAGGAAACGGTAATAGGCGGTGCGCGTCAGCCGCATCAGGCGGCCCTCCCGGCTGGCGGTCTTGACCCCGCAGACCACCTGATACCCCGCCTCCCACTCCCGCACAAACTGCGGGATCATGTCCACCGGGTCCTGAAAATCGCAGCACAGGGAGATCACGCAGTCGCCGCTCACCTGCAGCATCGCGTGGTAGGGGGAGTTGAACTGGCCGTAGTTGCGGTTGTTGAGAATCGCCCTGACCCGCGGGTCGCCCGCGCAGAGCAGGCGAAGCTGATCCCGCGTGCCGTCGGTGGATTTGTTGTCGACAAACACTAGCTCGTACTCGTACTCAGGCAGCGATCGCGCCATTTCCTCGGTGACCGCGTGGTACATGGGCACGACGTTTTCGGTTTCGTTATAGCAGGGGATGACGATCGAAAGCCTTTTACCGCGTTCCATCCTGTTGCTTGCCTCCAATGTCGTTTTGGCTGCGCACCCATTCCACCGTGGCGCGAATGCCCCGTTCGAACGAGTATTGCGGCTGGTAGCCGGTGTCTTTGCACAGGGCGGAGATATCCGCCTCCAGATGCATCGCCTGGTTGGGGTAATAGGGGATTTCGCCAAAGCCGATGGGAAGCGCCGGGTCGACCGCGTCCCGGATGGCCTCGATGTAGCGGCGGAGCGTCCGGGTTTCGCCGCTGCCCACGCAGTAGATTGCGCCGTCGCGGCCATTTTCCGCCGCGAGGCGGAAAGCCTGAGCCACGTCGCCCGCGTAGACGTAGTCCCACACCTGGTCGCCCGGGGTGCAGCGGGGGCGTTCGCCGCTGAGGAAGGCGCGGATCAGCGTCATCACGCCGGTGTGCATGCCGTCGTACGGGCCGTAGAGGCTGAGCACCCGGCACCAGTTCTGCCGCAGGCCCAATTGCCCGCAGCGGATGCGCGTGAGCACCGAGGCGGCGAGCTTCGCCGTGCCGTAGCCGGTGGTGGGCAGGCAGGGCATATCGGGCCGCAGCTTTTCCCTGACGACGCCGTATTCCGCCTGGCTCCCCGCGCCCACGAACACCCCGCAGCCCAGGGCGTGCGCGGCGTCCACCGCGTCCAGCGCGCTTTGCACGTTGCGCAGCTGCAACCGCAGGTCGTTGCGCTCCTCGCCGAAAGGCCCGGCCCACGCAAGGTGGAAAAACATGTCGTAATCGTGCGCGAGCTGCGCGGGAAGGCCGGCGTAGCCGGTCAGATCACACGGGACGACCGTAAGGGACGGATGCTGGGGGATCAGCGCCGCACGGGGGCTGTCCGGCCGGGGCACGGCGGTTACCTCGTAGCCGTGGGCCAACAGGTCCAGCATCAGGTTGATGCTCACGCCGCCCGTGGCGCCGGTGACGATTGCTTTCCGCTTTCTGCTCATAGGCCGGACCAATCCCTGCTGCGCTCATACTCCTCGCGCGAAAGGAACGGGAACATATCGTCCAGCGGCGGGGATACGATGCTGCCGTCCGGCATCACCCGGGAGCTGATCTTGGGTTCGAAGAACTGCCCGGGGTCCAGCACCACCTCGCACAGGGCGTAGCCTTCGCAGGCGAGCGTCGCCTGAACGGCCTCCTGCGCGTTTGCCGGGCTGTCCGCGCGGAAGTAGGGCACGCCGTAGGCGGCGGCGATCTTTTCCATGTCCGGGAAGCTGAGCCCGCTGGGCGGGTCGATGCCGATCATGGGGGGCCTGAACAGGTTGGTCTGCGTCTGCCGGATGGAATGGTAGCCGTTGTTGTTCAGGTAGAAGATTTTGATGTTGAGGCGGTTGTGCACCATGGTTTGCAGCTCCTGCAGGTTCATCTGGAAGCTGCCGTCCCCGTCCAGGCAGACGATCCGCCGCCCGGGCGAGGCCACCGCCGCGCCGACGGCCGCCGGGAACCCGTACCCCATGGCCGCGCAGCCCGAGTTGGTGAACAGCCGCTGGCCGGGCTTCAGGTTCGCGGTCTGGAAGGATACGACGCAGGCGGTGCCGTTGCCGGTGATCACGATCTCGTCCTCCGGCAGCGCCTCAAACAGCATCGGCATGAACGCGTAGGGGTTCAGGGGGCCGTCCTGGGCAAGCTGCGCGGGCACGGCCGGGTAGCGCGCGTCGGTTTGGCGGCACCAGGCAAGCCAGCAGCGGTGCGTCTCAGGCGGCTGGTACTCCGCCTGGGCGATGGCCTCCATCACGTCGCGCACGTTGGCGCAGACGGGCCAGTCGGCGTGCACGGTGGGCTTGTTGAGCTCCGCGGGGTCGATGTCCACGATGATCTTGTACGCGTCCGGCGCAAAGGCGCGGTAGTTGTAGCCGATCTGCCGGATGTTGAGCCGGCAGCCCAGCACCAGCAGCAGATCGCTGTTTTGCACCACGAAATTGCCCCCGCGCGTGCCGATGGTGCCCGGCCGCCCGCAGAAGAGCGGGTGGCTGTTGTACAGCGCGTCGTGCGCGTTCCACGCGGTAACCACGGGGATGCCCAGCCTGTCGATGGCGCGCAGGAACGCGGCGTGCCCGCCGGAGAGGCGGATGCCGCTGCCCGCCAGCACCACCGGCCGCCTGGCCGCGCGGATTCTGGCAAGCATCGGGCCGGTCATGTCCGAAAGGTAGGCGGGTTCCTCGGCGGGGCATTCCACCTCGGGGCGGAAGCCCGGCAGGCTGTCGGGATCTACCGGCGCGGCCTGAATATCCAGCGGGATATCCAGCCACACGGGGCCGCCCCGGCCGTGCGTGGCCAGGTAGAGCGCCTTTTCCAGATGGTAGCGGATCTCCCCGGCCTCGGTGATCATGTGGGCGTACTTGGTCATCGGGGTCACGGAGGCGACGATGCGGTACTCCTGATCCCCCAGCTGGCGCAGGGGCACCTCGGTGCTCCAGACGGTCGTTTCCCGCTTGACCTGCCCGGAAATGACCACCATGGGGATGGAATCCAGCCACGCGCCCAGCACGCCGGTGAGCGCGTTGGTGCCGCCCGGGCCGCTGGTGACGCACACCAGCGGCAGCCGCCCCGTGAGGCGCGCGTAGGCTTCCGCCCCGATGGCGCTGGCCTGCTCGTGATGGTTGAAAACACAGCGGAGCTTTTCGTGGTGGCCCAGGGCGTTATTCAGGTGCATCGCGCCGCCGCCGGTGATCATAAACACGTGCGTAACGCCGTGCCCGGCCATAAACGCGGCGACGTATTCCGATACGTTCATGAAACGATATCCCCCTTTATTTTGAAGCCATGCGCGCGGATACGGCCGCCAGCGCCCGACCGACTTCCTCCGGCTGCACGTCGTGCACAATCTCAAGCGTAAAGCCGCTGCGCAGCAGCACCGCGGTGATGCGGCTGTCGGTCTGCTTTTTATCCTTGTGCATGGCGGCCAGAATGCCGGAAAGCTCCCACTGCGCCGGGTCGCACCCCGCCGGCAGGATCGGCAGGATCAGCCGGTCGATCCGCTCGACCGTTTCCGCGGCCAGCCAGCCGCGCAGGAGCGACAGGTGGTTGGCCGCCATGGTGCCCAGCGCTACGGCGGACCCGTGCGCCACGGCGTAGCGGCTCACGGTTTCAAACGCGTGGCCGAAGGTGTGGGCAAAGTTCAGGTGCACGCGCACGCCGCGGTCAAACTCGTCCTGTTCGATGTAGGTTTTCTTGAAGGCCAGCGAGCTTTCGGTATAGCGGCGCACCGTTTCCGGATCGCGCAGGAGCAGCGCGGGCAGGTGCGTTTCCAGCCCCGAAAGGCCCGGTTCGCCCATCAGGGCGTTGAACTTGACCACTTCGCCCAGGCCGCTCAAAAAATCCTGATCGGTCAGGGTTTCGAAAAACGACGCGCACACATATACGTCGTCCGGCGGGAAAAACGTCCCCAGCAGGTTTTTGAAGCCCTTGTAGTTGAGCGAGGTTTTCCCCCCGATGCAGGAATCGCAGGCCGCCAGCAGCGTCGTGGGCACAAACGCCCAGTGGACGCCGCGGTAGAGGATGTTGGCTGCGAACCCGGTCACATCCTGCGTGATGCCCCCGCCCACGGACACCAGCCAGGCGTTGCGCCGGGCGGGGATCGCGGTCATCCGCTCGCAGATCGCAAGCGCCGCCTCCAGCCCCTTGTTTTCCTCCAGCGCGTCCAAAAGCATCAGCCGTTCCGGGTCGACGCCGGCAAAACGGGGCTGGTAGAGGCGGTACACGTTGCGGTCGACCACGCACAAGGCGTCGGGCTTCGCCAAAAGGTCGGCCAGGAAGTCCGGGGAATCCTCGAAATGCACGGTATAGTCGTGCTGGCTGGCTTTGATGTTCATTGTACCGAATAGCCTCCGTCCACGACGATTTTCTGCCCCGTGAGGTAGGTGTTCTGGTCGCTGCACAAAAAGCAGATCACCTGCGCGATTTCCTCGGGCCGCGCTATGCGCCGCGCGGGAATGCCCGCGGCGATCTGCTCGATCTGCTCGTCGGTGTTGTTTTTGCGTGTCAGCTCGGTCAGCGTAAAGCCGGGGCAGACGGTGTTGACCAGAATCCCGCAGGACGCAACCTCCAGCGCCAGCGTATTGGTGATGCCGTGGATGCCGTTTTTCGTGGCGCTGTACAGCCCCCGCCCGGGCTTGGATACGACGCTCCAGATGGAGCCGATGTTGACGATCCGCCCGTACCCCCGGCGCTTCATGGCGGGGATGAAGCCGCGCAGCAGCCGGATGGGAGAGATCAGGTTGACCGCGAACATGCGCTCCAGCTCGTCGTCGGTGCAGTCGACCAGCTCGTGGATGTCGTTGATGCCGGCGTTGTTGACGATCACATCGAAACCCGGCTCCCGGTAGGCGGCGATAAACGCTTCCACCGAAGCCGGGGAGGAGAGGTCCAGCTCGGCGTGGGTGGGGGTGAACACCTGATCGCCGTTTTCCCCAAAGCAGTCCGCCGCGGCCTTGCCGATGCCGCGCGACGCGCCGGTAACCAGTACGCTTCTCATGCTTCGCCCTCCTGATACACGGACGGGGTCACAAAGGTGAGCGGGACGGTTTCCCCAAGCCGCCGGACCCAGCCGCGGATGTAGTGGTTGAGGTAATCCGCCTTTTCCCGGACAAAGCCGTACTCCATGTTGGTCAGGTAGTAGTTCATCCGGTCCTTCTGGTAGCCGTCAAAGCCGGCCAGCGCGATGCTGCGCGCGCCCACGGCCGAAAGGATGCGCAGCGCCATCACCAGCGAGTTGTCCGGGATCTCCGTATCGGGGTCGATCCAGGAGCTGTAGTTGAGCACGCAGTGGAAGGGCGACTGGAGCTCCATCACGTTGGACATGGCGATCAGCCGGATGTCCTTGGGCAGCTCCGAAAGGGCGGTGGCCAGCTGCGAGTAGCGCTTGTTGTTGGTCAGGAAGAGGTATTGCGCGTCCCCCTCGAAGCCCGCGGGGAGGAAGTTGATGGCCACCACCGCCGAGGGATGCGCCCGCAGGTAGGCGTGCACGCGATCCTTGCGCTCGTCGATGCTGCGCCCCGGCCCCAGGAGCAGGATATCCTTGCCGCCCAGTTCCGCCCGGAGCTGGGCCAGCCCGGCCGTGTCGTCGCAGTCGTTGCGCTGGTAGCGCAGGTACAGCTGCTCGATGCGCTTCTGGTTGTACAGGAGCTTTTCCTCCCCCTCCAGCTGGGAGAGGATCTCGTTGATCGCGCGGATGGAGAGCGTGTGCTTGCTCAGCAGGTAAGCCACGTAGCTGGGGTGGCACTGGTTGGAGCCGGACAGGTAGAAAAACAGGTTGTAGCCCCAGGGCGTTTCGTGGTAGATGGGCATCAGGTTGGTGTCGATGGCCTCCAGCATCTGGCTGACATCGTAGCGCTTGCCCAGGTTGGCGTTCATGTACATGGTGATCAGCTCCAGCGGGGTGTTGCCGGCGCTCTTGCCCATGCCGTAGAGCGTGGCGTCCACCACCAGGTTGCGGCGCACCGGCGCGCCCAGCACCTCGATGCTGTTGGCGTAGCCCAGCTGGAAGTTGTTGTGCGCATGGTAGCCGATGGCGATGGCGGGGTCCAGGTGCTCGTTGAAGCGCTCCAGAATGTGCATCAGCCCGCTTTTGTGCAACAGCCCGTAGGTATCCACCATGGAAAGGGCGAAGGGCCTGAGGCCGTTGACCAGCGCGACCAGGTCGAGCAGCTCGTCGTCGTCGTAGCTGGTGATGGACACGGCCTGCACAAACACCTTGTAGCCCAGCGCCTTTACCTGATGGCAAAAGGCGATGGCCTCCCGGCGGATGTGTTTTTTGAAGATGACGCGAATGCCGTCCAGATAGCTTTCCCGGCAGGGCTGCAGGCGGTCGATCCCGCAGGTGCCGTAATCGATCATGCCCAGGACCGTCGCGCCGCCCTTGTCCACGTTCCCAAAAATGCGGCCGAACGACGCCGTATCTGGCGCGATGCTCCGGTTTTCGTCAAAGGGGCGGCGCTCGTCCAGAAAGCCGACTTCAATCAGGTCCACCCCGGAGCGGACCAGGCGGCTGAACACGTTAAGCAGGGTGCTCCGGCCGAAATTCCAATCGTTGATGTAGCCGCCGTCCCGCAGGGTGCAATCCAGCAAATATGCTTCGCCCATCACGCCACCATCCCTACCGGTTTTGCATCGGTCAATCCTGCCACAGCTTCCAGGGGGCGGCCCCGCCCAGCCAGAGCTTTTCGAGGTTTTCCATGTCCCGTTGGGTATCCATGCACTGCCAGAAGCCGTCGTGCTTGTAGGCGACCATCTGGCCGTCGCGGCAGAGCCCCTCCACGGGGTCGCGCTCCAGCACGGTGGTATCGTCCGTAAGGTAGTCAAACACGCCGGGTTCGCATACCATGAAGCCGCCGTTGATGTACGCGCCGTCCTGGGAACTCTTTTCGCGGAAGGAGTAGATGCCGTTATCCTCCCCGATGCCCAGAACGCCGAAGCGCTGCTGCATATCCACGGCCGCCACCGTCATCAGCTTCCCGTTGGCCCGGTGGTAGGCGATCTCGGCCCCGATGTCGATATCCGACACGCCGTCGCCGTAGGTCAGGCAGAACGTCTCGTTTTCCACATATTTTTGGATGCGCTTCACGCGCCCGCCGGTCATGGTGGTAAGCCCCGTATCCACCACGGTGACGCGCCAGGGCTCGCAGAAATTGTCGTGCACTTCCATGGTGTTGGTTTGCAGGTCGAAGGTGACGTCCGAACGGTGCAGGAAGTAGTCCGCAAAAAACTCCTTGATCACGTGCTGCTTGTAGCCCGCGCAGATGATGAAGTCGTTGATCCCGAAATGGGAGTAGGCTTTCATGATGTGCCACAGAATCGGCTGGCCGCCGATTTCGATCATCGGCTTGGGCCGCAGGTGACTTTGCTCGCTGATACGGGTGCCCAGGCCACCGGCTAAAATTACGGTTTTCATGGTGCCTCCCTGTTTGAAATGATGGGTTTCCGGTTTTTCGCGGAAGAGTCCGCGGTTTCCTTCCGGATGATTAGGGTTACCGCAACGATGCCGAGAATCCCTCCCTCGACGGAAAAAAGAATCATCTCATAGACCCTTTAACCATACCATTATTGGCATATTGTGTCAAATGGTTTCCGATGCCCGAACCGCGCCGCCGACGCGCCGGCGCCGTCGGCGGGGCGGCGCGGCAAAACGCAGGCGGGAAGCGGATATCCCCGCGCCCGACGCGCGGGAACCGTGCCGCGCGCGGGCAGATTTCACTTATGTTTTACAATCATTCCAAACGGCGTTCCGAAGCTCCGCCGGCCGCCGTACGGATCGCAAAACGGCCGTGGGGAAGGCGCTGCGAGCGCGAAAGCGTCCCGGACAGAGCCGGGCATCGCAACGGTTTCACCGTTTGATCGGGGCGGGATGCCGTGCTATACTGAACAAAGCCTGATCGGGGCTGGGCGCTGCGCCAGGCAGGACGAAAAGTCTGCCCGACCCTCGCGGCCCCGCGACACCGCGCCGAAGGTTTCGGCGGTTCAGGCGCGAACCCGGCGGGTTTCCCGGCCGGACACCGCGCGCGGAGGACGGACGCCCGACCGCGCGACAGGGAGGTTCAATGCCATGCGAAAGACGATATCGACGCTGCTTGCGTGCCTGCTGCTGGTCGCGCAGGGCCTTGCCTTGGGGGATGAGCCCAGCTATACCCTCCCCACCAAGGGGACGACCGTGCTGCAAAACATGCCCGACCGCAAGATCGCGGTGCATGGCGCAGCTTCGGCCCGCGAGCCCGCGGCGGGGGAGAGCCCGGTCACGGGCCTGCCGTGGCAGGGCGAATACCTGCCCATGCTGGTGCAAATCGGCAACCTGACCGCCACCGCGAAGGTGAACGGGCGCGACGTGAAGGCGTCCGGCATCGGGAAAAACAGCCCGTGGGGCATGCAGTACGCCGATATCCTGTACGAGGAGCTGATCACCGGCGGGGGCGCCACCCGGTTTACGATGCTGATGAGCGACTGTTTCGCCCGGGGGGAACCGACGGGCGGCGTGGGGCCGGTGCGCTCCTGCCGCGCCGGACCACTGATGCTGCGCGAGGAGTGGCAGGCCGGCCTGGTGTACGGCGGCGGGGTGATGGGCGCGTTCAGACGGACGGACGACAGCGCCTCGCTGCTGCTTGCGCAGACCGGCGTACAGGCGCTGGGCGTGCTGTTTGATACCCGCGAAAGCAGGTACAAGGATCTGCGCTACCGGGTCAAGGGGGTCAAAGCGCCCAACAACCTGAACGTGGACGTCGCCGCCATGCGCGAGCTGATCCCCGACACGTACGTCTCCACGCCCCACCCCTTCCTGTTCAAGGACGGCCTGACCTACGGCGACGGGTACGCCCCCGCCGGCGTCATCCACCTGGACTGGGGGTATAAGTACAACATTTCCCACTTCCTCTACGACGAAAGCGCCAACGCCTACCTGCGCTACTGCGGCGCGGGGGTGAAGGCGGCCCGCTGGGCGCCGTTTACCACCTTTGTGTCCGCGCTGGACCGCAGCGAGGAAAGCCGGCAGCCGCTCGCGTTTCGCAACGTGATCGTGCAGCGCACGGCCTACGCCGGCGAAAGCTATAACGCCGCCATGCCCGTGGTGCAAAGCGTGGGCGCGGGCAACGCGGACATCTTCCTCGACGGCCGCTACATCCCGGGGTACTGGGTGCGGTTGTCGCTGACATCGCCTACGGTCTATTACGACGACCGCGGCAACGAGCTGCAGCTTGGCCGCGGCACAACCTACATTGCGGATTTCCCGCCGGAAGCGCGGTGCACCTTCTCAGCCGGCGTATAAGTCGGCCCGGGCGCGCGGGAACGGTTCGGCGGAGGAACGCGCCGGGGCCTGGCGGGCGCGTCGGTTAGCGTCCGACGCGCCCCGCGGCAAACGGCCACGGCTGCCGGACACAGGGCGCGGCATACGGCAGGCGGCGCCATCCGCCG
>JAAYUF010000042.1 GCA_012517815.1 Clostridiales bacterium | reverse complement strand
CGCGGGGCGCGAACCGACCGGTTCGCGCCCCGCGGCGTCCGTATGCGGCGTCCGTATGCGGCGTCCGTATGCGGCGTCCGTATGCGGCGTCCGTATGCGGCGTCCGTATGCGGCGTCCGTATGCGGCGTCCGTATGCGGCGTCCGTATGCGGCGTTCCTTCGCGCCGCGCCGGGTACGGCGCCGAGCTCATCCGAATGCCTTCGCCAACCGGCAGACCTTCACAGACAGCGGTTCGTCGGCATTCAGACAAGGCAAGCCCTGAAAGGGTTTAAACAGCAACACCTCAAACGTACGGCGATTGGACTGCGCAGCCTAAACGCGACGGCTATACCCAGCCCCGCCGCCCCTTCGCTTCCGCGCCGCGCCACAGGGAATATGCGCTCGTGAGCAGCGGTGCATTCCTGCACTGAAACTGTGTGAACCGCCGGTTCGCCGCCAAAGGTTCGTTCGCCGGTCCGGTCGCCCCGCGCGATCCCGGTGGGATCTTGAAAACGCAAGACGCCCGACAGGCAAACGTTTCAGGCGGGGCCTGGCCGGCATCGAGCCTGCCGGCGCGCAAACCGCCCGGTTTGCGCGCCGGCGCACGCCCCCGGCATTCAGGCAGGCTGCTACGGCTGGCAAGAGAAGCTGGCGCGGGCCTTCACCCGCCCGACAGGCGCAACCGGACCGGCAGGGCATGGCGCTTGCCGCCCGACCAGACCGCCGCGCCTTTTGCCCCGGCCGCGGCGGCGCGTCCCGTCGCCGCCCGCAAGCCGCGGTGGGGTCAGCTTTCCGGCCCGCCGTCCGACGCGTCCTCCGTGCCTTCCACCGCGCGGCGAATCTCCCGCTTGAGCTGCTTATCCACGTTCAGGGGCCGGTATTGCGGTTGGCCCAGGAAGAACCCCTGCAAGTAGTCCACGCCCAGACGGATCAGCGTGCGCATTTCCTCTCGCGTTTCCACGCCCTGCGCCAGCACGGCTGCCCGGTGCTCCCGCGCGAGCGTCATCAGCGCGCGCACGCGGGCCTGCTTGTCGCCGTCCGTGTCGATGCCGTGCACGCAGGCCATATCCAGCTTGACGATCTCCGCGCCGGTCTGCTCCAGCGCAAGCGCGCTGTCCGGCCCGGAGCCGTACTCGTGGATGGCGATGCGCGCCCCGTGCTCCCGGATGTAGATCAGTTTCTGGCGCAGGCAGTCCGGGCTGTGCACCTCCTGCTCGGTGATCGAGATCACCAGCCGCGGCAGCAGGTGTCCGTAGCGTTCGCTCAGCACCTGCTCGTCCTGCGCGCTCATCTTGACGCCCGGGATGGTATGCAGGAAGAAGAACACCCCGGTGGGCATGGTGCGGTTGGTGAGCATGAATTGCACGGACTCCAGTCCCTTGAGGATCGTCAGCCGCTCAATCTGGTCCAGCCGCCCTTCCGCCGCGGCGATGCGCAGAACGGCCGAACGGTCGGGCAGCTCGCGCATGTTGGTGCGCATCTGCAGTTCGTAAGCGAACACATCCCCCGTATCGGCGGAGAGCACGGGCTGCACCGCGAAGCGAATCGTCTGCTGCTCAATCAGCCGGTCCAGCGCTTCGCGGCCTCCGGCCAGGAAGAGATCGTCGTTGTACCCCGCGACGCTGAATTCCTCCACCGTGCCCTTAATGCCGTGCTTGGCTTTATACATGGCGAAATCGGCATAATGAATCAGCTGGTTCAGCGCTTTGGCGTCGGTCGGATACCACGCCACGCCCGCGGAAGCCTGAATGCGGTACGGCGTGCCGTCCGGGAGCGGGAAGGGCCGTTCCGCGATGGACCGCCAAACCTGTTCGATGCGCCGGCGGATTTCCGCCTGATTTTTGGCGCCGTAGAGGAACGCGTAGAACTCATCGCCGGAACGGCGCGCCATGAGCACGCGATCCTGCCCGAACAGGAGCAGGGCGTCCGCAAAGGCGCGGATGTAGCCGTCGCCGCAATCGTGGCCGTAGGTATCGTTCAGGTATTTCAGGTTATCCAGATCGAACATGACCATGGCGGCGACGCCAAGCGCCGCGCCGCCCTTGATGAACAGCGCCTCGGCATGGCTTTCAAAAGCGCGCCTGTTGAGGATGCCCGTGAGCAGATCGTGGTCGCGCTCCCGCTCGATGCGCAGGCGCTTTCTCATTTCGTCGGTTACGTCCAGTATGGTGCCCACCATGCCGTGCGCGTCGGCCATTCTGCGAATGCGCACATACCGTTCGCCGTCGGGCAAATGCAAGCGGTAGACCGATTCTTCCACCGGCTCGACCATGGCGCGCTCCACAAGCCCGCGACAGACGTCGCACGGCACCTGGTTGCTGTGGGGGTCGACGTCGTCGTTGCCCAACAGGGTGAACACGTCGTCGGAGCAGTAGGCGATATCGCTGTCCTCGCGGATCTCAAACACGCCGACGGGGAGACCCGACAGGCGAAGGATCTTGGACAGGCGCGTGGCGGATTGGGTCACATCCCGGTGCAGGGCCATGATAGCCTCGGCCAGCCGGTCGATTTCCACGATCTGGGTGCTTTCCAGCACGAGCTCCTCGTTGGGGTCGCTCTCCCTGAGGCTGTTGACCAGCCGGATCACGGGCTTGACCAGTCCGCGACCCGCCAGGACGGCCACGGCGCTCCCGAAGACCACCGCCAGCGCCGCCCCCAGCAGAATCAGGCTTCGCACGCTCTGAAGAAACGCGAACAGGGTCGTTTCGTCCTCCAGGCCGATCAGCGCCCACTGCTGCGAGGCGAACACCGTCGAGGCGGGGTACAGCATCAGGTTATAAACCGCGCCGCGCAGCATCTCATCGCCGCGGGTGCTGCGCACGCGAAGCCGGGCGTTTTCCACCGGCGCGTCCGGGAAAAGCGCGTCGTCCTCGGAATGGAAATACTGCTTGTATTTCGCGCCGCCGGTGACCACCTTCCAGTACGTTTCGCCGCCGTCTGTTGTAACGCCCAGGAAATAGCACCCTCGGTTGGAGCGGACGAAGTCGCCCTTGCTGAGCACCGTGCCCAGATAGCTTACGCTCAACTCCACGCCGATGACGCCGTACACCTCGCCGCCGGCGCTGATCAGCGGCTCGGAATAGGTGACCACCTCGCCGCTGCCCAGGCTGTTCAGCAGGAACGGACGCGCCCAGTAGCCTTCATGCTGGTCGTTCCCGATCAGGCCCTGTTGCGCGGCCAGCAGCGGCTGGTAGTAGAAATCGTTGGCCGTGTCGGACGCCTGGCCGGGGAAACGGAAACTGGCTTCCCAGTAGCTGTCCAGCGACATGTCCAGCGTGCGCGAAAGCGGCGGCAGGCCGCGGAAGAGGAACAGGTCGTCGTTATCCGGCGCGTCCGTGAGCGGGTCGGCATCGCGGATGTACACGCCGGCGACGGTGTCCGGATCGCCCGCTACGCCGATGCCGTTCCAGATCACAAAAACGCCCGTGGTATCGTTGCTGCGGATGCGGGACACCAGCTCTCCCGCCACGGCTCGGCTCAAAGCGGCGTTGAGGTCCGCGTCGGAGGCGATGTCCGCGTAGACCTCGCCCCGGTTCTTGAGCACCGCGGCGACCAGCGTGTTCACTTTTTCCTTCGAGGAGGCCAGCGAAGTCCAGTTCTGCGTCATATCGGTCTGAAGGTTTTGGTGCTTGTTCTGCGTCCGCTCGCTGAGCATGCTCAGCGCGTTCTCGCGCAGCTGCTCGAACACGCCGTTGAGCGTCAGTATCCCGACGATCAGGACGGATTGCGCCAGAACGGTCGCCAGGAGTGGGATAATGATCTTGCTGACGATCGTCGTTTTCCGCCGATGCAACATCTGCCCGCCTCCTTCGCCGTTTGATCAGCCGGTTCACCGGTCTACCGGGTTACCGCGGCCAGTTCCGCCTTGAAGGTGGCAAGCCAGCTCCGGAAGGCTTCGTCCCCGGTCAGCAGGGCGATGGCGGCCGCGCGGCTTGTGCCGCCGGAAACCAGCGCGTCCCGCTGGCTGACGGCCGTTTCGGCCGCGGCTCTCATGCTGGTTTCCACAACCTGACGCGCCTCGTAGCCGTTGCGAAAGGCGCTGTTGGTATACAGCCGATAGCCCGACGTCGTGGAAACGCCGATGCGCATGATATCCTTAAGGATGGCCGGCATGCCCTGCCGGTCGATTTCCAGGTTCAGCGCCGCGCAGTTGTTTGCGCCTTTGGTCACGGGCAGATACCCGGAGTGTATGGCAAAGCTGATATTCTGTTCCGGCTGGGTAAACCAGCGCAGGAACAGCGTCGCCGCATACTCCTGCTCCGGCGTGCCGCGCGTGACCACCATCCCCGCGCCCTGCTGGACGGCGTAGGGCTCCGTGCCCTCGAAATTCGGCAGCGGATAGGCTTCGCATACGATCGGGTAGGTGGTGCCGTCGTCCCGCGTGACCTTGTCGGGGAAATAGAGCGCCCCGCTGGTGGAGCCCACCAGCGCGGAAAGCCGTCCGGTTTTCACATCGTCGCTGCGGAACCGCCCGTACGCGGCGAACCAGCCGTTGACGAAGGGGACGCAATAATTGTCCCAGAGCCTGCGCATCACGGCGTCGTCCACTTGCAGGATCAGCCGGCCGTCCTCCACCCGGAACAACTCCACCCCAAGCTGGAGGCTGCCGATGAGCATATAGTTGGCGAACGCGTCCCGCCCGAAAAACGCCTTGCCGTCATAGGGGAGGGAAGGCGTCTGGGCGTCGGTCCACTCATAAAACATGCGGGACAGCTGGGTGATGCCTTCCCAGGTGGACAAAAGCGACTTGCTGGCGCCGGTCGCCTCGGCAAAAGGCTGCCAGTCCGTTTCGTTGAGCAGCAGGAGCTCGGTCGATTTGGCGATGGGGAACACCTTGAGCGTGCCGGGCTGGCCCAGTTCCCCTTCGCGGACGTAGGCCTCCACGTAGGCGCCGATCTCTTCCTGCGTCAGGTAGGGGGCCAGATCGGCGACCAGGCCCATCTGGTCCAGCTGATAGGCGGTGTCCGCGTAGGCGGCGAAAAGGTCCGGCATTTCCTCCGCGCCCGGCTCCCGGTTGGCCGAAGCCAGCAGGCGCTCGGTCAGGTCGTTGACGTTCCCCTGGCTGTGCGCCTCGACGATCACGCCCGCCTCCGCGCCGACGCCCTCGTTGAACGCGAGCGTGAGCTGATTGAACACCTGCTGCTGGATGCCGTTGTAGTAATGCCAGATCATCAGCGTCTGGGGCTTTTTCGGGTTCAGGCGCACCGCGGAGGCGGCCAGCGCCGCCGCCGGAACGCATGGGGTCATCAGGAGCGCCGCGCTGCAAAGGAACGCTGCCAGTCGCTTTTTCATCAGGGACCTCCTTGGTTGTGTCGGCCGGCGCGCCCCGTTTGAAACGCGGCGGCGCATCTAATTGGAAAGCACCTTCGCATCACGGTTGCGAAGGTGTTGGCGTTGTCTGCGTGCCCAAAGCCGACCCGCCGCGGTACGGCTGGCCATCGTCAGCCCTGCCGCGAGGCATCCTGTGATCGGGAGGCCGGCGGACGGCCGGCGGGCCGGTGGCCGTCCGAATGGAAAATTCCATTTCATTATAAGCAAAACACGGGAAATGTCAACCAAAGGAAGAATCCGGGACAGCCCAAACGGCCGACGGCAAACAGGCGCGCGCGGCGGACGGGCCGAGGCGGCGCGGCGCCCGATAACGCCGTCCGCCGCGGGCAAAGCAAAGCGACGGTTGCGGGCGTTCTGTTGATTGACAACCGCGTTCGTATCCCGTACAATGGGCGCAGAGCGGACGAGGGTCAATCCGCCGCAGACGGGTTCGCTTGCCGGGAGGACGGCTATGTTCATCATTTTCTTTGCCTTCTGGGTCATTTTCAACGGTCGCTGGACCGCGGAGATCGCCGGGGTCGGGCTGGTGCTTTCGGGGGTCCTGTATCTTTTCTGCCGCAAGTATCTGGGGTATTCTCCGCGCAAGGAATGGCGCGCGTTTCGGCAGATTCCGCGCTATGTGCGCTACGCTTTCACGCTCCTTTGGGAGATTGTGAAAGCCAACCTGATTCTCACACGGATCGTGCTGCGTAAAAAACCGGATATCCACCCCCGGCTGGTCACCTTCCGCACGCCGCTGAAACGCGGCTTCTCGCGCACGGTGCTGGCCGATTCCATCACCCTGACGCCCGGCACCATCACCGTGCTGGTACAGGGGGATGAGCTGACCGTGCACTGCCTGGACGCCGTGTTTGCCGAAGGGACGGACGACCTGGTGTTTCAGCGCCAGCTGCTTACCATCGAGCGGGAGGTGGCGAAGACGGATGCTTGAAAACGCTTACCACGCGCTATACCTCACGGCGCTGGCGGCGCTGGGCGTCATGACGCTTCTGTGCCTGATCCGCGCCATCCGCGGCCCGCGCATTGCCGATCGCGTGATCGCGGTCAACATGATCAGCACCATGACGATCGCCATGATCTGCATCCTGGCGCTGATGCTCAAGGAGCACTACCTGGTGGACGTGGGCCTGGTATACGCGATGATCGGCTTTTTGGCCGTTGTGGTGCTGTGCAAGGTATACATGGGCGTGGCGCTGGAAAAAAAGGAAAACCGCGGCACGCCGGTGCGCGCGGAGGGCGAGGGGGAAAACGGCGATGCTTGAGTGGTTCCGTTTTGGGCTGACGGCGCTGTTTCTGACGCTGGGCCTGTTCGTGCTCGCCGTGGGCATCGTGGGGCAGTACCGGTTCCGTTATGTGCTCAACCGCATGCACGCCGCCTCCATGGGGGATTCGCTGGGAATCCTGCTGGTGGTGGTCGGGCTGTGCCTGAGTTGCGGCGACGGGTGGATGATTCTTAAAATGCTCCTGATGGTGGTATTCCTCTGGATCGCCAGCCCCACCGGCAGCCACCTGATCGCCCGGCTGGAAGCGACCACCAACGAGCATCTGGAAAACCACATGGAGGTGCGACGGCTGTGAACCCTGTGATGATCATCGCGCTGCTGTTTTTGCTGATCTGCGCGGTCGCCACCAGCCTGACGCGCAACCTCCTGACTTCGGTGGTCATCTTCATGGCGTACAGCATGCTGATGAGCATCGTGTGGATCCTGCTGGAATCGCCCGATCTGGCGATCACCGAGGCGGCGGTGGGCGCGGGCGTCACGGGGGTGCTTTTCTTTATCACGCTGAAAAAGATTCACGCCATTCAGGGGGACGAGGAAGATGACAAAAAACGGTAGGCTCTCCCGATGGCTGGCCGATAGCCAAAGCCCGCTGGACAGCGCGGAGATTCGCGCGCTGACCGAGCATGCCGGCGACCGGAGCGAACAATCCACCGAAGCGTTCGACGCACGGGAAGCGACGCGGGAACGCAAACAGCGCGAGACCGTCGAGCTGGAGCGTCAGCTCAACCGCAGGGTGCATGAGTGGTCCTTTACCTCCGGCTTTCGGCTGCTGCGCCGCCTGTACCGGGTGCTGGCCGCGCTGACCTGCGGGGGCATCGTGTTTTTCCTGCTGCTGACGGTCAACGCCCTGCCGCCGTTTGGCGCGGCGGAAAACCCCTACAACAACGAAGTTTCGCGCCGCTACATCGAGGACGGCCTGCGGGAAACCGGTTCGGTCAACATGGTTACGGGCATGATTCTGGACTACCGCGCGTTTGATACCTTCGGAGAATCCACGGTGCTGTTCACCGGGGCGTGCGCGGTGCTGCTGCTGCTCAAGCTCAACGACTGCGCGGATGGCAAGCCCACCAAAGCCTGGCTGGAGGCGGAGTATGACGACCGCCACCACGAGCCCAAGAACGATCAGATCCTCCAGACGGCCGCGCGCGCGCTCACGCCCGTGGTGCTGCTGTTTGGCCTGTACGTGGTGCTCAACGGTCACCTGAGCCCCGGCGGGGGGTTTAGCGGCGGCGCGATCATGGGCGCGGGGCTGGTGCTGTACTTAAACGCCTTCGGCTTTCAGAACACGGAACGGTTTTTCGGCTACAACACCTTCCGCTGGACCATCTTTTTGGCGCTGATGACCTACGCGGGCCTCAAGAGCTATTCGTTCTACACCGGGGCCAACCATCTGGAAAGCGGCGTTTCGCTGGGCGTGCCGGGGGCGATCTTCTCCTCCGGGTTCATCCTGCCGCTCAACATCTGCGTGGGGCTGATCGTCATGTGCACGATGTACGGGTTTTACACGCTGTTTCGGAAGGGGGGCCTGTAGGGTGCTGCAAACGATCCTCAGCCACCTGGACGTGACCGTCGCGGTGCTCCTGTTCGGCATCGGATTTACGACCCTGCTCCTGCACGGCAACCTGATCAAGAAGATCATCGGGCTTAACATCATGGATACCGCGGTGTACCTGTTCCTGACCTCGCAGGGCTACATCGCGGGGCGCTCCGCCCCGATCCTGCGGGATGGGGTCGTTTCCGCCGCGGGGTACGTCAACCCCGTGCCCAGCGGCCTGGTGCTTACCGGCATCGTGGTGTCGGTAAGCGTCACGGCTGTGATGCTGGCCCTCGCCATTCGCCTGTACCGGCGTTACCATACGCTGGACATCGACCGGATCACCCTGCGCATGAAGGGGGAGGACGGCTGATGCGGCTGGTGCAGAACGTTCCCTTTTTCAGCATCATGCTGTGCATGGTGGCGGGCGTGGGCTCGGCCATGCTCCCCCGGCGCGGCGCCCAGTGGCTCACGGCGGGCCTTTCCGCGGTGATCTGCGCCCTGAACGCGTGGCTTTTGTGGTTCCTGCTGGGGTACGGCAAGAGCTATACCTATTTGATGGGACATTTTCCCTCGCCCTGGGGCAACGAGCTGCGCGCCGGCACGCTGGAAGCGCTCACGGCCACGGTGCTTTCCGCGGTGATGCTGCTGTCCGTGCTGGGCGGCATGCGCAAGGCGGAGGAGCATGTCGACCTGCAAAAGCACGCCCTATTTTACGGCATGCTCGACCTGGTGCTCGCCGCGCTGATGGCGCTGATCTACACCAACGACCTGTTCACCGCCTACGTGTTTGTGGAGATCATGACCCTCGCCTCCTGCGCGATCATCATGGCGCGGCAGGTGGGGCACACAATGGTGGCGGCCATGCGCTACATGATGATGAGCCTGCTGGGCTCGGGCCTGCTGCTGATCGCCATCTCGCTGGTGTACAACCTGACCGGCCATCTGCTGATGGAGCCGATTCGGGATTCGCTGGCCGCGCTGGTGAAAACCGGCGCCTACCGCCTGCCCATCTCGGTGATCATCGGACTGTTTTTTGTGGGGCTGGGCATCAAAAGCGCGCTGTTTCCCTTCCACACGTGGCTTCCGGACGCCTACGGCTACGCCACGCCCACCGCCAGCGCGGTGCTTTCCAGCGTTGTGAGCAAGGGCTACATCTTCCTGCTTTTGAAGATTTTTTACCGCATGATCGGCATCGAGGTCGTTCGGGCGGATCACGCGCTGGCGCTCCTGTTCTTCTTCGGGCTGACCGCGATGGTGCTGGGCAGCGTGACCGCCATCCGCAGCCACGACCTGCGCCGGATGATCGCGTTCAGCTCCGTGGCGCAGATCGGCTACATTTACGCGGGGATTGGGCTGGGCATCACGGCCGGGGTGATCGCCGCGATGTATCACCTGATTATGCACTCGCTGGGGAAAAGCATGCTGTTCCTTTCCGCGTGGGGCCTTTCGGACGCATCGGGGGACAGCAAACGCTTTGCGGACCTGCGCGGGGCGGGCTACCGCTACCCGAAGGCCGGCGCCGCCTTTACCGTGGGCGCGCTGGGCATGGTGGGCATGCCCGTGCTGGGCGGCTTTTGCAGCAAGCTGTATTTTGCGGGCGCGGCGTTTCAGGCGGGCGGCGCAAGCATGTGGTTTTTGCTGTGCGCGCTGGTGGTGAGCACGCTGCTTAACGCCTTCTATTTCATGCATACGGTCACGGGGCTGTACCGCAGGCCGCGGGACGGCTTTGAGCCCAAGCCGTTTTCCCGGCCCCGGCTGACCACGGTCGCGCTGTGGGCGTTCGCGGGGCTCAACCTGCTGCTGGGCTTTTTCTCCCAGCCGCTTATGCAGGCCATCGGAGATGGACTGGCCATGTTTTCGTAAGGGAGGCGGTACCGGATGCAAACCCTGCTGTTCGTATCGGCGCCGCTCCTGCCGGCGGTGTTTGGGCTCCTGTGCGGGCTGGCGCCCGCGTTTCGCGGGCGGAAGGCCCGCCATGCCTGGGTCACGCTGGGGCTGGTGGCGGCGTTTGGGCTCACGCTCGCGCTGTGCGCGACGGGCGACGGCAGCGTAACGCTGTTCACCCTGGGCGCGACGATCCCCATCATCGCCCGCAGCGATGCGCTCAGCCGCCTGTTTGCGGTGCTCGTATCCGGGATGTGGCTGGTGGCCGGCGTCTACTCCTTTGGCTACCTGGAACACGACTCCGCGCCGCGGCGCTATTTCCTGTTCTATTTCCTCACCGAGGGCGCGTTGCTGGCGCTGTGCTTCGCGGGCACGATGGTCACGATGTACCTGTGCTTTGAAACGATGACCCTCTGCTCCGTGGCGCTGGTTTTGCACAACCGCACGCGCGAGGCGGTGGCGGCGGGGCTTAAGTACCTGCTGTATTCCATCGCCGGCGCGATGATGGGGCTGTTTGGCATCTTCTACCTGACGGAGCACGCCGCGGCGGCCGAGTTCATGCCCGGCGGCATCCTGACCGCCGAGACCCTCCGCCGCGACGGCGGCACGCTCCTGTGGGTGCTGCTGGTCACGCTGATCGGCTTTGGCACCAAGGCGGGCCTGTTTCCCATGCACGGGTGGCTGCCCACGGCGCACCCCGCCGCGCCCGCGCCTGCCAGCGCCGTTCTCTCGGGGGTGATCGTCAAATCCGGCGTGCTGTGCGTACTGCGAATCCTCTACTATGTGGCGGGGCCGGAGGTTTTCGCGGGCACCTGGCTGCAAACGGTGCTGCTGGCGCTGGCGCTGGTCACGGTGTTCATGGGCTCCATGCTGGCGCTGCTGGAAAACAACCTGAAAAAACGGCTGGCCTACTCGACCGTTTCCCAGATCAGCTACATCCTCTTCGGGTTATTCCTGTGCGACGCGCAGGCGATGAGCGGCGCGCTGATGCACGTGTGGTTCCACTCGATCCTGAAAACCGCGCTGTTCCTGTGCGCGGGCGCTATCCTCGTGCAAACGGGCCGCGCCGGGGTGGACGGCCTGACCGGCGTGGGCAAGCGGATGCCCGTTACCCTGTGGTGCTTTACGCTGGCGGGTGTCGGGCTGATCGGCATTCCCCCGCTGGCGGGATTCTTAAGCAAGTGGTATCTGGCGCGCGGCGCGCTGGAAGGCGGCCTCGCGGTGTTTAGCTGGCTGGGGCCGGTCGTGCTGTTGGTGAGCGCGCTGCTGACCGCCGGCTACCTGCTGCCGGTCAGCACGGCGGCCTTCTTCCCCGGCATGGGGAAGGACGCGCTGGCGACCGCCTTCCCCCGCGGCGAAGCCGGGGCTGCGATGCGCTGGCCCATGCTGTTGCTGGCGGCGCTGGCCCTGCTGGCGGGGCTTTGGCCCGCGCCGCTGATGCGCGCGGTGGACGCGATCGTCCGCCCGCTGCTGTAAAGGAGCGCTTCGATGCTGACGATTGCCTTTGCGTTTCCCTTCGCCGGCTGCGCGACGCTGTTCGCGCTGCGGCCGATAAGCCGCGCCGTTCGCAACTGGATCACGTTCCTGTTTACGCTGTCGGCGTCCGTCTGCCTGGGCGCGGCCATCGTAAACGGCGGGGAAGCCTTCACGCTGATCGCCTTTTCCGAGAGCCTGTCGCTTTCTTTCCGCGTGGACGGGCTGGCCCGCGTCTTTTGCGGGCTGATCGCCTTCCTGTGGCCGCTCTCCACGCTCTACGCCTTTGGCTACATGCGCCACGAGGAGCATGAGAACACGTTTTTTGCCTTCTACCTGCTCAGCTACGGGGTCACGATGGCCATCGCCACCGCTAGCAACCTGTTTACGCTTTACGTTTTCTACGAGCTGCTGACGCTTTCGACCCTGTTTTTGGTCACCCATGGGCAAAGCGCGCGCAGCGTCTACGCCGGGCGCAAGTACCTGTACTATTCGCTGGGCGGCGCGGCCATGGCCTTTATCGCGATGGTGGGCGCGCTGCATTACGGCGGCACCACCGATTTTGCCTACGGCGGCATCGCGGCGCTGGGCCAGGCTCCGCGCGCGAGCGTGCTGTTGCTCTTCGGGTTCGGCTTTCTGGGCTTCGGGGTCAAGGCGGCGGTGGTGCCGCTGCACGGCTGGCTGCCCACGGCGACCGTCGCGCCCACGCCCGTGACGGCGCTGCTGCACGCGGTGGCGGTGGTCAAGGCGGGCGCGTTTGCCGTGGCGCGGCTAACCTACTTCGTGTACGGGACGGACCTGCTGCGCGGCACCTGGGTGCAGACGGCCAGCCTGTCTCTGGTGCTGCTGACCATCGTGTTTGGGAGCACCATGGCGGTGCGCGAGCAGCACATGAAGCGGCGGCTCGCGTACTCCACCATCTCCAACCTGAGCTATGTGCTGTTCGGCATTCTGCTGATGACGCCGCGCGGCCTCGCGGCGGGGCTTACGCACATGGTGTTTCACGCGCTGATGAAGCTCACGCTGTTCAGCTGTATCGGCGCGTGGATGGTGCAGACGGGCCGCACGCAGGTGCAGGAGCTGCGCGGCATGGCCCGCCGGATGCCGGTGGTGTTTACCGTGTTCGCCTTCTGCGCGGTGGAGCTGGTGGGCATCCCGCCCTTCGTCGGGTTCCAGAGCAAATGGGCGCTTGCTACCGCGGGGCTGGCGAGCGGCGCTGCGCTGGGCTTTGCGGGCATGGGGGTGCTGATCCTGTCGGCGGTGCTGACGGCCGTGTACCTGCTGCCTCCGGCCGTGACGGCCTTCGCCCTGCCGCTCAACGGCGGAGAACCGCAGGGGCGAGCGTTTCCCGGCTGGCAGATGGCGCTGCCGCTGTTCATCCTGTGCGCGGCGATGCTGGCGCTGGCATTCGGTTCCGGACCGCTGATCCGTTTCCTTGCGCAGGTGGCGCAGGGAACGCTGTAAAGGAGGGGAATGCGATGCAGGGAAACCCGTTGCTGCTTGTCACCGTGCTGCTGCCTTTCGCCGCCGCGCCCCTCGCCTATGGCGCGGGCCGACGCGGCTGGAAAGCCTCAGTGGCGGTGCTGACGCTTGTGTGCGCCCTCAGCCTTGCGATGCTCGCGCTGCTGTTTGCAGGCGCGTTGCGCGACGCGGGGGTCGCCTCGGCCGGCGCGGGCGAGACGGCCGTCCTGAGCCTGTCGGCCGGTTTTTCGCTGGACGGCGTGTGCGGGTTCACCCTCGCGCTGCGGGCGGACGGGTTCCGCGCGCTCTACGCCCTGCTGGCGGCGTTTTTGTGGCTGATGACCTCAATTTTCTCGTTTGACTATTTCCGGCACGAGGATAACGTTCCGCGCTACGCCTGCTTTACCCTGATGACGCTGGGCGCTGCGCTGGGCGTGCTGCTGTCCGACACGCTGTGGACGACGTTCCTGTTCTTCGAGGTTCTGTCGCTGGCCAGCTACCCCTGGGTGGCGCAGTCGGAAACGCGACCGGCGCTGCGCGCGGCGGAAACGTACCTGTACATCGCCGTGATCGGCGGGCTGAGCATGCTGATGGGGCTGTTCCTGCTGCCGGGCAACCTGCCCAATGCGCCGCTGGACGCCCTGCCCGCGCTGGCCGGCGAGGCGAGCGGCGCGGCCCTGTGGCTGCCCTGCGCGCTGCTGCTGGTCGGCTTTGGAGCAAAGGCGGGCGCGTTTCCGCTGCACGTATGGCTGCCCAAGGCGCACCCGGTGGCGCCGGCGCCGGCCAGCGCGCTGCTCTCCGGTATGCTGACCAAGACCGGCGTGTTTGGCGTGCTGGTGCTGACGGCCAAGCTGATGCTCCACCGGGCCGATTGGGGCGCGCTTCTGTTCTGGGTGGGCGTGGTGACCATGCTGACCGGCGCGCTGCTGGCGCTTTTATCCAACGATCTCAAGCGGGTGCTGGCTTCCTCCAGCCTGAGCCAGATCGGGATGATCCTCATGGGCGCAGGGCTGTGCGCGTTGCTGGGGGAAGAAAACGGCACGGCGGTATGGGCTACGGTGGGGCATATGGTCAACCATTCGGTGCTCAAGCTGCTCCTGTTCCTGTGCGCCGGCACGGTGACGATGAACGCGCACGCCGTCGATCTGGACAGCGCGCGCGGCTTTGGCCGCAACAAACCGCTGTTGCACATCGCGTTCCTCTCCGGGCTGCTGGGCATCAGCGGGGCTCCGCTGTTTAACGGTTACGCAAGCAAATCGCTGCTGCACGAGGCTCTGCTGGAACAACTGGACCTCTTGCATTACCGGGGGCTTGCGACCGGCCCGTTTGAGGTCGCGGAAGGACTGTTCCTGCTGGCGGGCGGGCTGACGCTCGCCTACATGCTGAAGCTTTATGTGTGCCTGTTCTGGCAGCTGAACCCGACCCGTCAGGCGGAATATGACAAGAAGCGGAGCTACCTTTCCCCGGCGGGCCGGAGCGCGCTGCTTGTTTGCGCGCTGCTGCCGCTGCTGATCGGCCTGCTGCCGGATGTGTTCATCAGCGGCGCGGGCCGCCTGTCCCAGGCGTTCCTCAACTCGGTCAACCTGAGGCCGGTGCGCTATTTCAGTGCCGTGAACCTGATGGGCACGACCAAATCTTTCGTCATCGGCGTCGCGGTGTACGGCGCGCTGGTGCGGCCGCTGCTCTCCCGCCGCACGGCGAACGGTTTCCACGAGTACCCCGACCGCAAGCCGGCCTGGCTGGATCTGGAGGACAGCGTCTACCGGCCGCTGCTGTCGGCGCTTGTGTTCGCGGGCGGGGTGATCTCCCGCGCGCTCGAACGCTCCACCGACGCGCTGATCACGCTGCTTCGGCGCGCGGTGCTGCACCGCAGGGCGGAGCGGCCGTCCGTGCCCGGCGGCAACCGGTTTGTGTACGCCGTGGGCGCGCTGATGGATACCTTCGTGCGCGCGCTGAACTATACGCTGTGGCGGAAACGGCCGGTGCAGCCGAACTTCGTGTACGCGCTGGCCGCGGGCAACGAGGAGATGTCCCGACAGTCGCGTCGCCTGACGCGGTCGGTCAGTTTCAGCCTGCTGATGTTCTGCCTGGGACTGTTTCTGGTGCTGGCGTATCTGCTGGTTTTTTCGTGAATCAAGCGCGACGGGACATCCGCCGCGCGGATGCGCGAGGGGGTCGGCGGTCGCGTGCGGACCGGGGCGCAGGGGTAAGCGCGTGCCGCCGGGAGCCGGGCGACGCGGCGCACACGCGGTTGGCAACGGCTGCCCAAGCCCGTTGTGAGGCGGCGCAGGCACGGTGCGCGACAACTGCCGAAGCCCCATTGCGACACGGCGCACACGCGGTTCGCAACGGCTGCCCAAGCCCGTTGCGAGGCGGCGCACACGCGGCGCGCGACAACTGCCGATGGCGCTTTGCGAGGCTCCAGCGGGCGTTGCCCGCTGGAGCCAAACCAAAAAGCGGGCCGGGCCGATGTCCCGGCCCGCTTTGGCCTGCCTGGTTGGGTATGCCCGGCGGTCAGTCCTTGTAGTAGGACTGGCCGTAGACGAACTCCTGCAGGGCTTCGATATTCTCCTTGATGCGGGCTTCGCTGCGGAAAACGGTCAGGGTCGCGCCGCTGTCGCCGCCGTATTTGTAGGTGCCGTCCATCGGGATGCGCATCTGTTCCAGCACGCTGCCGCCGGTGAGGAGGTTATCCATGGCCGAGCCGTTGAGCACCAGCCCGCCGATGCCGACCATATCGGCCGCGGTCAGGTTGGTGATGCCGTAGGGCAGCGCCGTTTCGATCAGGCTCACGAGCTTGACCAGATCCATGTCCTTCATCACCTGCGCCATCAGGGTGGCCAGGAGCTTGCGCTGGCGTTCGGAACGCATGAAGTCGTTGTCGATGCCGCGGATGCGCGCGTAGGTGACCGCCTGCATGCCGTCCAGGTGCTGCACGCCGTCCTTGGCTTCCACCTTGGCGCGCTTGACCGAATCCATGGGCTCCTTGCGAAGCTCAAAGTTGATGCGGCTGGCTTCCT
>JAAYUF010000041.1 GCA_012517815.1 Clostridiales bacterium | reverse complement strand
TGTGGGGGAACTGTACCTGCGCATGGAGGCGCTCAAGAACAGGCTTTCCAAAGAAGGGCTGTTCGACGCCGCGCTCAAGAAGCCCCTGCCGCTCCTGCCGCGGGGCATAGGCATCATCACCAGCGGGACGGGCGCGGTTATCCACGATATCGCGCGCATTGCCTGGCGCAGGCATCCCGGAATGCCCCTGTACCTTTCGCCGGTCGCCGTGCAGGGCGCAGGCGCGGCGGAGCAGATCGCCGAGGCGCTGCGGTTGCTGGACGCGCTGGACGCCGTGGACGTGATCATCGTCGGCCGCGGAGGCGGCAGCATGGAGGACCTGTGGGCGTTTAACGAAGAAGCGGTCGCGCGCGCGATCGCCGGGTGCCGTAAGCCGGTGGTGAGCGCCGTCGGGCATGAAACAGATTTCACCATCGCCGATTTTGTAGCCGACGTGCGCGCCCCCACCCCGTCTGCGGCCGCGGAACTGGCCGTGCCGGAACGCGACGCGCTGCGGCGGGAAACGGAGAAACTGATGGAACGGTTGCGCCGCGCCGCGGAGGCAGGCCTGACCGAACGGGCGGTAACGCTGGCGGGGCTCAAAAGCCGGATTGCCGAGCGTACACCCGAAAACCGGCTGCGCGCGGCGGCTGAACGCCTGAGAGCCATCCCCGATCGGTTAACCCTGCTCGCCGAAACCCGGCTGAGCCTGAAAGCGCACCGGCTGGCAGCGGCAACCCTGCGGCTGAATGCGGCAAGCCCGCTGGCAACGCTCAACCGCGGCTACGCGCTGGTGCGGCAGGAAGGAAAAACCGTGCAGAGCGTAGAAGCGCTTCTGGATGAGAAACCTTTCACGGTGACGCTTCGGGATGGCTGGATCGAGGCGCTGGCCACGCGCGTCGGAAAGGAGAAACGTCCATGACAGTGAAAAAGGGAAAGCAGGAACCTACGTTTGAGGAAGAACTGACCCGGCTGGAAGCGCTGGCCGAGCAGATGGAAACGGGTGATCTCCCGCTGGATCAGCTGATGGACACCTACGAAGAGGGAACGCGCATCGCAAAGGCGCTGCAGGAACGGCTGGAACAGGCCAAAGCGCGCCTCAGCGAAGTGAAAACCCGCAAGGACGGCAGCGTCAGCGTTACCGCGAGTCCGATCGCCACGCAGGGCAGCTTGCTGGACGAGCTGGAACCGTAACCGCCCGGCGGGGGAGAAAGCCCAGGCGTGAAACGTGCAAACGCTGCGGCCCGGACGGTTGTCACGCGGGCGCTTGAAACACCCGACACGGCAAACCACCCGGTTTCGTAAACCCCATGGGTCGGTGGAAGCCCGGCGGACCAAGGCCGCCATTGACGGCCCCTGATCTTGCCCGAAGCGTTCCGAAAGCGGCGATATCCAAAAGGAACCAGGACAGTTACCAAATCAAGACGAAGCCAAGCGAAGCATTCGGCAGAGGCGTTACGCAACGCAGGAGCGTTGGCCGTTTTCTCGGCAAAGGAGGGAACCCATGGAACGCGAATATGAAACCTACAAAGCGGCGGTAGACGAAGCGTTGCTGACCCTCCCGCTGCTGGCCGGCGCGGAGCAAGTGGAGCTGGAAGCGCCGACGCGTGCCCCTGCGGAAGGTTCGGTTCCGCTGCCGCTGGCCAGCGCGATGCGCTACAGCCTGACTCTGCCGGGCAAGCGGTTGCGCCCTGTGCTGCTGTTGGCCGGCTATCACCTGCTGGCTGAGGATTGGCAAACCGCGATGCCCTACGCGCTGGCGCTGGAAATGATCCACGCCTATTCGCTGATCCACGACGATCTGCCCGCGCTGGACAACGACGACCTGCGCCGCGGCAAGCCAACCAATCACAGGGTTTTTGGCGAAAACACAGCGATTTTGGCGGGGGACGCGCTCTACTCGCTCGCTTTTGAAACCATGCTGCACGACGCGCTGACCGCGCCCAGGCCGGACCGGGCGCTGGCTGCCATTGCGGAAATCGCGCGCCGCGCGGGCGTGCGGGGGATGATCGCCGGCCAGACGCTGGACGTCAAGCTGGAAGGCAAACCGCCCAACGCCGAGCTGGTCCATTACATCCACCGCCATAAAACCGCCGATCTGATCACCGCGCCGGTCGTGGCCGGGCTGACGCTCGCCGGGGCGAACCAGGCCCAGCGGGAAGCCGGCGAAGCTTACGGACAGGCGCTGGGGTTGGCGTTCCAGATTGTGGACGACCTGCTGGACCTCAGCGGAGATGTGCAGGTGATGGGCAAACAGGCCGGCATGGACGCACAGCGGGGCAAGATGACCTGGCCGGCGGTTTTTGGGGAGGCCGAAGCCCGCGCGCAGGCCGGCCGGCTGGTGGCGCAGGCCGTATCCGCGACGGCCATTTTCGGGGAAACCGCGGCGTTTTTACGGCGACTGGCGGAGGATACGCTTACGCGCGTCAGTTGAACCCGGCCGCTGGAGGGAGGAATGAGGCTTTGCATACCTTGGACGGAATCCTGCTCAACCATGTGGTCATCTGCTCGCCGATCGCCTGGTTCGTGGCGCAGGCGCTGAAAGTGCCGCTGTATTACCGCGTGGAGCATCGGTGGGACTGGGGGCGTTTTATCGGTTCCGGCGGCATGCCCAGTTCGCATACGGCGATGGTGGTGGCGCTTTCCATTGCCGTAGGAACGCTGGAAGGCTTCCAGTCCGCACTGTTTGGCATCTGTTTTGTGCTTTCGACCATCGTGATGTACGACGCGACCGGCGTGCGCCGCGAAACCGGCACGCAGGCGACGGTGATCAACCAGATCCTCAAGGATGTGCTGATCAACGGCAAGCGCATATCGGACGAGGAGCTCAAGGAACTGGTCGGGCACACGCCCTTTGAGGTGCTGGGGGGCTTTGTGCTGGGCGCGATCACGGCGATAACCTATCTGTGGATCGCGGTTCGCTGAGCCGGACCCCCACAGATCAACGATATGGAGGGCTTGTTATGGATCATTTTTTGGAGGAGATCGTCATCCGACGCAACCGCACGCTGCAGGAGATGCTCTATTTCACGGCCAATGTGACGATGGTGCTGTTCGCGTTGATCGGCTTCTGGATGCTGGCCAATATCTTCAACTCGTTCTCGCTGCCCGCGCTGCTGATTCTGGTATTCTTCGGCGGCATCGCGGTGCTTTTGTACCTGTACAAGGACCGCCTGCGCACCGAGTACGAGTACACCTTCACCAACGGGGATCTGGATTTTGCGCAGGTGTTTAACAACCAGAAGCGCAGAAACCTGGGCACCATGCGCGTGAAAAACGTGGAAAGCTTCGGCCCGGTGGACTCGGAGCCTTTCCGCAAGCTCATCAACATGCCGCAGATCAAGCGCCACAACTGGTTTCTCAACCGGGACGCGCGGCTGTACTACTTCTATTACCAGAAAGAGGGCAGCCGTACGGTGATCGTGATGGAACCCTCGCAGGATCTGGTGGAAACCGTCCGCAAGTACCTGCCACACGGCGTATATCATGCGTAATCCGGAAATCTATCTGGACAACAGCGCGACCACCCGGCCCTGCGAGGCGGCCGTGGAAGCGATGCTCCGGTGCATGCGCGAGGATTACTTCAATCCCTCCGCGCTTTACGCGCGCGCCGTGGATGTGGAACGCGCGCTGAAAACCGCGCGCGAGACCGTCGCGGGGGCGGTGGGCGCGCGGGAGCAGGACGTTGTGTTTACCTCCGGCGGCACGGAAAGCGACAATCTCGCGATTCTGGGACACCTGCTTACACGACGGGAGAAGGGCACGGTGCTGTACAGCGCGGCGGAACACCCGGGGGTCAGGAACGCCTGCCGGGAAGCGGCCGCCCTTTACGGGTTCACCGCGCGGGAGATACCGCTCAACGCGCGCGGAGCGCTGGACCTCGCGGCGCTGGAAGGCATGCTGGACGGAAACGTGCAGCTCCTCTGCGTGATGCAGGTGTGCAACGAGACGGGCGCCCTCCTGCCTGTGAAGGAAGTGGCGGCGCTGCGGGATCGCCTGTCCCCGAACGCTGCGCTTCATGTGGACGGCGTACAGGGCTTCCTGCGCGTGCCGTTCTCCCTGCGGGACTCGGGCGCGCAATCCTACGCCGTCAGCGCGCACAAAGTGCACGGGCCCAAGGGAGTCGGCGCGCTGATTGTACAAAGCGGGCACCGCCTGCATCCGCTGACCGTCGGCGGCGGGCAGCAGCAAAACCTGCGCTCCGGCACCGAAAACACGGTGGGCATCCTCGGGTTTGCGGCCGCGGTGCGCCATTACCCGGCGGACGCGGCGGAGCGGCTTGCGGCGCTCAAACAGACCGCCAAAGATGCGCTCGCCGCCGGCATTCCGGAGATGCGCGTGCTGGGCCCCGCGCCGGGGGAAGCGGACGCCGCCCCGCATATCCTGTATGCCGCGTTTCCGCCCGTGCGCGCCGAAACGATGGTGCACGCGCTCGCGGCCTCGGGCATCATGGTGGGCACCGGCTCGGCCTGCTCCAGCCATAAGCGGGGCCGCTCGGAGGTTCTCACGGCGATGGGCGTGCCCGCAGCGCTGACCGACAGTTCCATTCGCCTGAGTTTTTCCGTGGATAACACGGCGGAGGACGTGCGGGCAGCCGCCGAGGAAATGATCCGGCAATACCGGCTGCTGGCGCGCTTCACGCGCCGGTAACCCACAAAGGAGAAGATTATTTTGCGCGAAGTGCTTCAGGTGCGCTTTTCAGAGATTTACCTAAAGGGCCTGAACCGCCCGTATTTTTTGCGGATGCTGGTGGAGCGCGTGCGCGACGCGGTGCGCGCCGTAAACGGCCATGTGTGGCTCAGCGACAGCCGCGTGTACGTGAGCGACGCGACCGACCAGACCGAGGCGATACGTCGGCTGACCAAGGTGTTTGGCGTGCACAGCGTTTGCCGCGCCCTGGAAATGGACAAGGGCGATTTTGACGCCGTTCAGGAAGCCGCTGTGCGGCTGATGAGCGACGTGCGGGGCACCTTCAAGGTGGAAGCGCGGCGCAGCGATAAACGCTATTTCATGGATTCACCCGCCATCAACGCGGAAATCGGGCATACCCTCATCACCCGTCTGCCGGAGTTACGCGTGGACGTCCGCAAGCCGGAAACCGTGCTGAGCGTGGAGATCCGTGATCACGCGTACCTGTACACCGCTCCGATTCCCGCGGTTGGCGGCATGCCGGTGGGCACCAATGGCCGGGCGACCTTCCTGCTCTCCGGCGGCATCGACAGCCCCGTGGCCGGCTGGATGATCGCCAAGCGCGGCGTGAGCATGAGCGCGGTGCACTTTCAGTCGCCGCCCTATACCAGCGAACGCGCGAAGGAAAAGGTGCTTGCGCTCGGGCGAATCCTCAGCGAAAGCCTCTGCGGCCTGCGCGTGCATCTGGTGCCGTTTACGAACATCCAGATGCAGATTCACGAAAAGTGCCATCAGGACTATACCACGCTGATCATGCGGCGCTACATGATGCGCCTGGCCAACCGCGTTGCCTATGCGGAGCGCGCGCAGGCGCTGGTAACGGGGGAGAGCATCGGCCAGGTCGCCAGCCAGACCATGCATGCCCTGCAGTGCACCGACATCGTCGCGGACATTCCCGTGTTTCGCCCGTTGATCGGGTTTGACAAACAGGAGATCATCGATATCGCCGAACGCATCGGGACGTTTGAAACCTCCTCCCTGCCCTACGAGGATTGCTGCACGGTGTTCACGCCGCGCCACCCGGCCACCAAGCCCAAGATGGAAATTATCCTGGAAGGGGAAGCCAAGCTGGATACGGACGCCCTGCTGGACGAGGCGATGGCGGGCGAGGAAATCGTGACCCTGTAGGGCTGCGACATCGGACGATTGGCCGTGCTTTAAGCCGGACGTACCGCGCGGACAAGGCTACGGGGCTGTCACGCTAGGGGCAACGACGTACCGAAGCGGCCCTTGCAAGGCTATGCGGTCACCGCGCGACTGCGCCGACCCATCGAAGCGGCTTTTCCGCGAAAACGGGCCGCGCGAACAAGGCTCAACGGCCGACGTGTAGCTGCGCCGACGCACCGAAGCGATCCTTTCCGTGAAAGGCGGGCCGCGCGGTCAAGGCTCAGCGGCCGCCGCGCAGCTGCGCCGACGCACCGAAGCGATCCTTTCCGCGAAAACAGGCCGTGCAGACAAGGCAATACGACCACCGCGCGTCTGCGTCGACGCGCTGATGCGTTCCTTTCGGGGAAAGGCGGGCCGCGCAAACAAGGCTATGCGGCCAATTCGCAGCTGCGCCGACGCGCTAATGCGTTCCTTTCGGGGAAAGGCGGGCCGCGCGGTCAAGGCTCAACGGCCGACGCGCAGCTGCGCCGACGCACCGAAGCGACCATTGAGAAGGACCACGCAGAGGAGTCGACGGGCTGCCCGCCGGCTCCTGTTGGATTAAGGGGCGTGTTTCGCACAGGCCGGCTTCGCTTCGTCGAGCCGGCTCCCCGAAGGCGGGACGGATGCCGCCCGGCTGTGCGCACCTCCTGCTGTTGAAAGAGGAATCGAACGTAAAATTATTGTGAAGGAATTATCAAAACGGGGATTGCACGAACGCTGTGTTTGATGTATAATCCTACGTGGGATGAAATTCGTCCATGCGGGCCATATTGCGTCCCGAACAGTGAGGAAAGACGATGCAAGACGATTACTTTTCGCTGATGCAGAAGATCGCGCCGGATTTAGCCCAGCAAATCGAGCGGCGCGCGCTTGTGCTGGAACGGATAGACGCCTTGCAACCCGTGGGCAGGCGGCTGCTGGCGACGAGGCTCAACCTGCCGGAGCGCGAGGTGCGCACGGTGGCGGCGCTGCTTCGGGAGCGCGGCCTGGTCGAACTGGACGCCGCCGGCATGACGCTGACGGCCGAAGCGGCGGAGATCCTGCCTTCCGCGCGGCGTTTCAGCCGCGACCTGCGCGGCCTGACCAAGCTGGAAATGGCGCTCAGCAAACTGCTGGATGTGCCCAAAGTCTATGTAACGGCGGGCAACTACGACGACGACCCCCACGTGCTGCACGAAGTGGGGCGCATCGCGGCCGGTAAGCTCCGTTCCTTCCTGCAAAGCGGCTCCACGCTGGCCGTAACCGGCGGGCAGACCATCCACGAGGTCGCGCAGGCGCTGACGCCCGGCTCCGCCATGAACGTCATGGTGGTGCCCGCGCGAGGCGGTATCGGCCGCGCGCTGGAAACGCAGGCCAACACCATCGCCTCGGAGATCGCCAAGCGGCTGGGCGGCCATCATCGGCTGATGCACCTGCCCGACCAGTTGGACGAGCACGCGCTGGCGGAGTTGCGCAAGCTAAGCGAAGTGACCGAAACACTGGAACTGCTGCAGAGGGCCGACGTGGTGCTTTACGGCATCGGCCGGGCGGACGATATGGGCCACAAACGCCAGCTGTCCCAGGATGTGCTCAGCGACGTAATGCGCCGCGGGGCTGTCGCCGAAGCCTACGGCTGTTATTTTGACGCGGAGGGCAACGTGGTGTTTTCCGCTTCCACCGTGGCGCGCGATTTGGGCAAGCTGAAGCGCAACTGCGCGATGCTCGCGGTGGCGGCCGGCGCGCGCAAGGGCGCGGCCATCCGCGCGGTGATGAAGAGCCGCCCGCAGGCGATGCTGGTGACCGACGAAGGCGCCGCGCGCGCGATGCTGGATATGGGCTGATTGCACGCCTTCGAAGGCTTTGCAATAGATGGTTCCCCACCAAAACGCTAAGGAGTGTGCAGTATGGCGAAGAAAACCATTGAGGACATCCAGGTCAAAGGGAAAAAAGTGCTCGTACGCTGCGACTTTAACGTACCGCTGGATGAAAACAAGGTCATTACCGACGAAAACCGCATCCGCGGCGCGCTGCCGACCATCAAGTACCTGATGGAGCACGGCGCGCGCGTCATCCTCTGCTCGCACCTGGGCCGGCCCAAGGGTGGGTTCGATATGAAGTATTCCCTCAAACCCGTGGCGGATCGGCTGAGCCAGCTGCTGGGGCGCGAGGTCCCGCTGGCCAAGGATGTCGTCGGCCCCGACGCACAGCGCCTGGCCGCCGAACTCAAGGACGGCGACGTAATGCTGTTGGAAAACGTCCGCTTCCACCCGGAAGAGGAGAAGAACGACCCCGCGTTTTCCAGGCAACTGGCCTCTCTGGCGGAAGTGTACGTCAACGACGCGTTCGGCACCGCTCACCGCGCGCACTCCTCCACCGAGGGCGTGGCGCACCTTTTGCACCCCGCCGTGGCAGGTTTCCTGATCGGCAAGGAACTGGCCGTGATGGGCAAGGCGCTGGAAGACCCGGCCCGCCCGTTCGTAGCCATTCTGGGCGGCGCGAAGGTCAGCGATAAAATCGGCGTGATCACCAACCTGCTGGATAAGGTCGATACGCTGATCATCGGCGGCGGCATGAGCTACACGTTCCAAAAGGCGTTGGGCGGCCGCATCGGCAAAAGCCTGCTGGAAGCCGACAAGGTCGACCTTGCCAAAGAGATTCTGGAAAAGGCGAAGGCCAAGCACGTCAAACTCCTGCTGCCCATCGACAACATCGCGGGCGACGCTTTCAGCAACGACGCCATGCGCATCACCGTGCACAGCCAGGAGATCCCCGACGGGTTTGAGGGCATGGATATCGGCCCCAAGACGCAGGTGATTTTCGCCAACGAAGTCGCCAACGCCGGCACCGTGGTCTGGAACGGCCCGATGGGCGTGTTCGAGTTTGAGAATTTCGCCGAGGGCACCCGCGCCATCGCCAAGGCCATGGCGGAGTGCAAGGGCGTTACCATCATCGGCGGCGGCGACAGCGCGGCGGCCGTGGAGCAGATGGGCTATGCCGATAAGATGACCCATGTGTCCACCGGCGGCGGCGCGAGCCTGGAATACCTCGAAGGAAAAACCCTCCCCGGCGTCGCGGCGCTTGACGATCGGTAAACGTTTCGGATATACTTTGCGCAGGCGGCCGGTCGGCCGCCTGCGCAAAGCCGCCCTGGAGAAACGCGATTCCGGCTGATCCATCCGGAGTCCGACGTGGGCTTCGCACGTGGCGGCCGCGTTTCCCGGGGCTTTTTGCACGCCGCGCAAACCTTTGAATAGAACAGTAAGGAGCGTTCACCATGCGTAAACCGATCATTGCCGGAAACTGGAAAATGAACAAGACCCCTGAGGAAGCGGCCGAACTGCGGCGGGCGCTGGTGCCCGCCGTGAAGGACGCGACCTGCGACGTGGTGGTCTGCGTGCCCGCCGTGTGCTTCGGGGCTGTGAAAGCGGCGGCCGAGGGCAGCAACATCCGCCTGGGCGCGCAGAACGTGCATTTTGCGCCCAGCGGCGCGTATACCGGCGAACTGAGCGTGGGCATGCTCAAGGCCTGCGGCGTGGAATATGTGGTGATCGGCCACAGCGAGCGCCGCCAGTATTTCGGCGAAACCGACAAGACCGTGAACCTGCGCGTGAAGGCCGCCGTCGCCGGCGGGCTGATCCCCATCCTGTGCGTGGGCGAACTCAAGGACGAGCGCGAGAGCGGCTACACCGACGCGATTGTGGAATACCAGACCCGCATGGCGCTTTCCGGCCTGACCGCGGAGCAGGTTACAAACGTCGTTATCGCCTATGAACCGGTGTGGGCCATCGGCACCGGGCTGACCGCGACCGACGAACAGGCGAACGAAACCATCGGCGTGATCCGCAAGGCGATCGGGCGGCTCTACGGCGCGGCCGTGGCCGACGCGGTGCGCATCCAGTACGGCGGCAGCATGAACCCCGGCAACGTGAAGGGCCTGATGGCGCAGCCGGAGATCGACGGCGGCCTGATCGGCGGAGCGTCGCTCAAGGCGCCGGATTTCACCGCCGTGGTACGTTACGACGCCTGATTGCACAGACCGACGGGAGCCGCGACCGCCGCAAGGCCGGCGCGGCCGACGCCAACCGAGGATAGAGGAGCAACCGCAAGAATGGATAAGACCATGACGGCCCTGATCATCATGGACGGTTTCGGCATCAACCCCACGCAGGAAGGCAACGCGATTTTCCAGGCGGGCACGCCGCACCTGGACGAACTGATGAGGCTTTACCCCCATACCCAGATCGGCGCGAGCGGCCTGAACGTGGGCCTGCCGGATGGGCAAATGGGCAACAGCGAGGTCGGCCACCTGAACATCGGCGCGGGGCGCGTGGTGTATCAGGAGCTGACGCGCATCACCAAGGATATCGAGGACGGCGCGTTTTTCCACAAGAAGCCGCTCGTGAAGGTCATGGAGCAGGCGGCCGCCTCCGGCAAGGCCGTGCACCTGATGGGGCTGGTCAGCGACGGGGGCGTGCACAGCCACAACACCCACCTGTACGCGTTGCTGGCCATGTGCAAGCAGAAGGGCGTGCAAAAGGTGTATGTGCACGCTTTCCTGGACGGCCGCGACGTGCCGCCTACCAGCGGGCTTGGCTATATCCGCGAGCTGTCCGCGAAGATCGCCGAGATTGGCGCGGGGAAAATCGCTACCGTGATGGGCCGCTATTGGGCCATGGACCGCGACAATTTGTGGGATCGGGTGCAAAAGGCGTACGATGCCATGGTGCTGGGCGAAGGCCTGACGGCGCAGAGCGCCCAAGAAGCCGTGGAACAGAGCTACGCGCTGGGCGAAAAGGGCAACGACGAGTTCGTGCTGCCCACCGTTGTGCTGGAAAGCGGCAAGCCGACCGGCATGATCGGCCCCGAGGACGGCGTGATCTTCTTCAACTTCCGCCCCGATCGCGCGCGGCAGCTGACGCGCGTGTTCATCCAGCCGGATTTCATCGGCTTTACGCGGCCGAAGGGCTATTTTCCGGTGCATTTCGTGAGCATGACGCAGTACGACGAAACCTTCACGGGGCTGGAGATCGTCAACCCGCCCGCTTCGATGGACAACACGCTGGGCGAATACCTCGCGGGGCTTGGAAAAACCCAGTTGCGCATCGCCGAAACGCAGAAATACGCGCATGTGACGTTCTTCTTCAACGGCGGCGTGGAAAAGCCGAACGAGGGCGAGGATCGCATTCTGGTGCCTTCCTCCAGGGTGGCGACCTTCGACATGAACCCTGAGATGAGCGCCTTTGAAGTGGCGGGCAAAGCTATTGAAGCAATCAACGCAAAAAAGTACGACGTCATGATCCTCAACTTTGCCAACTGCGATATGGTGGGCCACACCGGCATCATGGAAGCCGCCGAGGAAGCCGTGAAAGCGGTGGACGACTGCGTGTGGGCGGTGGTTCGCGCCATCCTGCGCAACGGAGGGCGCGCCTTTGTGACCGCCGATCACGGCAACGCGGATCAGATGGTTGACCCGCAGACCGGCGAACCGTTTACCGCGCATACCACAAACCCCGTGCCGCTGATCGCGGTCGGGCCGGAGATGGTGGGGCGCAGCCTGCGGGAGGGCGGCCGCCTGTGCGACATCGCCCCCACGATGCTTGCCAGCATGGGCCTGCCCGTGCCTGCGGAGATGACGGGGAAGAACCTGCTCGCGTAAGGGCGTTGCCCCGCGCGGGCGCAAACCGCGCGAATAAAACACCGCGCAAAGGGGCGAAAGGCCTGTCCACTCTGCGGTCGGGACATGCGCGCATGCGCGACCGCGTTGCAAATGGTGCGGGCAGCTTTCCCCGAACAATGCAATGCGTTCTGCGAAACGCCGACCGGCGAGAGCCCGCGGAAGCGCCTCGCTCCCTTGATTACAACCCTGCGAAGCGCGACCCCAAGGACCGGCGCGACAGTGACGCGCCGGTCCTTCAGGCTGTCAAGGAACCCATGCAATAGGCAGTTCTGCTCGCCTCACAGCCCTTCGGGCGGTTCGCTCGCCTTGGCAAAATGCACCGGCATAGGGCTTTGGAGCTACGCTCCAAAGCCCGCCAGGGTTTCACCCTTGACACAGTTCCGCTGCGGCGGGGTTTTTTCCAGCAGCCTGAGGACCGGCGCGCCCTGTCGCCCCGATCCTTTTCGCCGGACGGATGCCGCAAAAATTTAAGAAACCGCAATAATTCAACGGTGCGTCGTTTACAACTGACGGGCGCGGTTGCGCGGAAGGCCAAAAAAATAAGGCAACGGACGACATGTATCGGCAAGCGGATCGCAACAATTATCGGCTTTCCGTAACAATTCACTTGATTTTTCAGGCGTTTCGCTTTACAATATCGGTAAGCGAGGCGTTTCGGCCCGGTCTGGGCATCGCCGAAGGCTGAGCGTACGCATACGAAAGGATGAGGCCAATGGCGAAGCGAATCTTGCTGGTGGATGACGAGCCCTTAATTATCAAGGGTTTGAAATATACGCTGGAGCAGGAAGGCTTTGAGACGGATTCCGCCGCGGACGGGGAAGAAGCGCTGGCCAAGTTCTTCGCAGGCAACTATGACTTCATCCTGCTGGATGTGATGCTGCCCAAGCTGGACGGCATCACGGTCTGCCAGCGCATCCGGGAGCACAGCAATGTGCCCATCATCATGCTGACGGCCAAAGGCGAACACATCGATAAAATTCTGGGGCTGGAATACGGCGCGGACGACTATATGACCAAGCCCTTCAACATTCTGGAGGTCAAGGCGCGCATCAAGACGATCATGCGCCGCGCGAGCGGCGTGCAGCAGGGCGAAACCAAGAAGGTGATCCGCGTGCATGATATGGAGATCAACTCCGTCAACCGCGCCGTCAACCTGGGCGGCAAGGACGTGCGCCTGACCGCCAAGGAGTTTGATCTGCTGCAAATGTTCGTAAACAACCGCGGCAAGGTATTCAGCCGCGAGGCGATGCTGGAAACCGTGTGGAAGTACGACTATACCGGCGACGCGCGTACGGTGGACGTGCACATCCGGCGTCTGCGAGAGAAAATTGAACGCAATCCCGCTCAACCGGAGTTTATCTTCACCAAGTGGGGAGTGGGTTACTATTTCACCGATAAGGATTAGCAACCCCTTCACGTCCATTCGCTGGAAAATCGTGCTCGCCTTCCTGCTGGTCGTCGGCGTGAGCTACTATGCCGTAGCCACGTCGCTGATCGGTCTGGTGGGCGATTATTTGTTCACGGACCGGCGCGCGCAGGATCAGACCGGCGCGGAAAAGCTGGCGGTGGAAGTCGCACCCCTGTATGCGGACGCGCGCATGGAACAGCTGCAATCGCTGCTGATCAAGGCCGGGGGCGAACTGGGCGGCAGGCTGATGGTGCTGGACGGGAGCGGTAAGGTGCAGGCGGACAGCTACTCCCAACTCAACGGTACCCGCGTGGAACTGCCGGAGGTCGCCTCCATCCTGCTGGACGGAAAAACCGTCGACTACGGCGTGCACCAGTTGGGCGGGCGCCGGAGCCTGAGCGTCCTTTCGCTGTTAACCCCGCTGGATACCGGCGCGGAATGGGCCGGTTACTGTACCGTGGCGTTAACGGAGCAGGGGAAGACCATCGGCGTCCTGCTGTTTTCCTCCCCGATTCAGGATATGATGCAGCGCCTGGTGTCCCTGCAAAACCGAATGGCGCTTTACTTTGTGGCAGCGGCGGTCGTCGCCATGGCGATCGCGCTGGTGATTTCGCGCGTAATCACCAAACCGATCGCCACACTCACGCGCGGCATCCAGCGCATGGGCCGGGGCGACCTTTCCGTGCGCGTGCCCGTGAAGGGCAGCGGCGAGCTCCGCAAACTGTCGGAAACCTTCAACGTCATGTCCCAGAAGCTGGAACTGCTGGATAAAAGCCGCAACCAGTTTGTCAGCAACGCCAGCCACGAGCTGAAAACGCCGCTGGCCACCATGAAGATTCTGCTGGAAAACATCATCTACCAGCCGGATATGGACACCGACGTGCGCACCGATTTCCTTTCGGACATCAACCGCGAGATCAACCGCCTGAACCTGATCATCAGCGATCTGCTCACGCTGGTGAGCATGGACAGCAAAACCATGCGACTGAACCGCGAAACGTTCAAGTTTGCCGACGTGATCGCGGATGTGGTGCACCGCCTGTCCGTGGTCGCGGAGAAGCGGCGGCAGGAAATCAAGCTGCAGATTGGGGACAGTTGCGAAATGTACGCCGACTGCGCCAAGCTGACGCAGGTTGTCACCAACATTCTGGATAACGCCATCAAGTATACGCCCGAGGGCGGGCTGATCCGCGTGCGCCTGATCCGTTCCGGGCGGGACGCGATCCTGAGCGTCGCGGATAACGGCCCGGGCATCCCCAAGGACGATCAGCCGCATATCTTTGACCGGTTCTACCGGGTGGACAAAGCGCGCGGGCGCGACACCGGCGGCACGGGCCTGGGCCTGAGCATCGTCAACCAGCTGGTGCTGATGCACGGGGGCACCGTTTCGGTGCAAAGCGAGGAAGGGCACGGCTCCACCTTTACGGTGGAACTGCCCATCCATCAGGGGTAAGGAGGTCGCCATGCGACGCAGAGGATGGCTTGCGGCTTTGCTGACGCTTTTGCTGCTCGGGGTGAGCGGCTGCGCACCGCAAACGCTGAACCCGCTGGTGAAAAACGAGGCGACGGACGTACCCGGCCTGGCTATGAACCTGCACCCGGCGTCCGCGGACGAAACCGGCGCCGCGCAGGTGAAGGCGACGCTCTATTTCCGCTATCTGGACGAGCCAATGCTGGCGTGCGAGGATCGAACGCTGACGGTGCCCCGTGACGAGAGCGAGGAATACGCGATTGTCAGGGCGCTGCTGGAAGGCCCGAGCGCCGGCCACAGCGAGCTGCGCAGGCTCATCCCCGCGGACGCGCAGGTGGAAAGCGTTACCTCGCGCGACGATATCCTGTTTGTGACGTTCAACGAGGGGTTTTTGGCGGACGAGGTACCTCAGGACTGGGCGACCATCGACGCATGGCGGGAAGAAGCCCCGCTCATGCGGCGGCTGACCGCGCAGAGCCTTGCGGCTTCGATTACCGAAAACTTTGCCTACACGGGCGTGCAGATACTCATCCACCGCCCAGGCGCCGTGCAGACGAGCCTTCGGTTGGACAGCGCGTACTTCCTGACCGGGACGAACGGGCTGAGCGAGCCGATCCCACGGGACGAGAGCCTGCTGCTGAGCCCGATCAACACCGTTGAGACCATCCTCGCCGCCTGGCAGTTGCATGATCTGGAGCGGCTGTACCGCTACCTGTCGGACGCGGGCAAGCCGCCGTTTGCCACGGCGAACGAGGCGTTTGCCGGCGCGCCCGTCCTGGAGGCGTTTACGGCAGTCGGCGGAACCGTCAGCGAGGATGGGCGCAGC
Organism: Clostridiales bacterium; assembly: GCA_012517815.1. GTDB lineage: Bacteria > Bacillota > Clostridia > Christensenellales > Aristaeellaceae > CAXXOK01. The sequence continues at coordinate 15,635 of JAAYUF010000041.1, read as the reverse complement.
GCGACGCTTAGCGTCAGCATGCGCACGCTCCGCGGCTCCGCAAGCAGCCAGACGCTGCATTACCCTGTGCGGCTCGAACGCGAAAACGGCGTCTGGAAAATCACCTACGAGCGGCTGACGTCCCTGATGGCACGCTGAGCAAAGGAGGGCGCCCGTATTATGCGAAACACGCGCAACCATCGGGTTGCTTTGGGATGCCTCCTGTGCGCGACAACGCTGGCGCTGACCGCGTGCGGCAACGGGGGCGTGCCCCTGAAAGAGGAAACCGCCGTGGCGCTGCCGACGGCGGCCGAAACCTATGCCGCGCCCATTGGGGACGCCGCGCTGGAGTACACCGGCACCGCGGCGTTCTACCTGCCCCGTCACGACGGTACGCGCCTGATTTCCGTGACCGGCGACGTCACATTCTCGGCCGCGCGGCTGGATGCCGAAAGCATCGTGCGCGCCCTGCTATTGCAACCCGGCGACGGGGTGGCCAGCCCGCTGGGCGGGGAAGTCAAACTGTCGCTGTACGGCGCCAACCCGGTGGAAACCAGTGGAGACGTAGCAACCGTGAACCTCGCGGCTTCCGCATTGCAACTGGACCGCAAGGCGCTCTACCTGTGCGGGCAGGCGATCGCCAATACGCTCACCGAACTGCCGGGCATCCGCTATGTCAACCTGCTGGTGATGGATAAGCAGATCGGGCTGGATATCGCCTCCACGCTGCCGACCGGCGCGTTTACCCGCAATGTGGGCGCGGACGTGGGCGCGGTGTACGAGCAGGCGCTTTCCCAGCGCGCGCAGGCGGACGAGCTTCCCGACGCCAAGCGCTTTTCCGCGACGGTTGCGCTGTATTTTCCGCTTTCCAGCGTGTATGGCATGATGTCGGAAGCGCGCAACATTGCCTTTACCAGTCAGTCACCGGCGGATATGGTTACGCGTATCCTGCAGGAACTGGGCGAAGGCCCGGTTACCGTGGAGGGCTCGCCCCCGCTGCCGCTCCTTTCGGAGCTGTTGGCTTCGCCGCCTGAAGTCAGCGAGACCGCAGACGGCGGCGGGCGCACCATCGCGCTGCGCTTTGATGCGGCGTTGGACGACATGCTCCAGACGATGGGCGTTTCCCGCGCGAGCTGCATGGCCTCGCTGTGCTATACGCTGAGCACCTTCATGCCCAATGTGACGTCGATCTCCGTGACGGTCGGCGACGAGGCCATCGACCACCTGATGCTGGGCGCGACGGCTGGCCTGCTGCTGGAGAACGGCCTCATGACCCGATCGGATTTCGCGCCGCTGCTCATGGACGGCTGCACGCTCTATTTCGCGGATGCGAAAGGCGAAGCGCTGGCGCAGACGAAGCGGCCGATCCTCTATTACCTCAGGACCAATCCGCGCGCGCTGCTGTTGGAGCTGTTCCGCGGCCCTGCCGATGCGGACAGCGTCCGGGGGCTGCAACCCGTGATCGCGCCGGACAGCCTGTCGGACGCGGACATCCTCGGCCTTTCGATGAACGGCAACACCCTGCTGGTCAACTTCTCCCGCGCGTGGGTCGCGTCGGGCGGCACGCTGACCCCCACGCAGGACCGGCTGCTGGCCTATGCGCTTGTCAACACCCTCCTGTGCGGGGAACAGGCGCGACGCGTGCAGTTTTTCACCGCCGGACAGACGCCGGAGGACCTGACCGGCGAAATTGACTGGGCGGGGCCTTTCTATCGCAATTTCGGCGTATCCAACGCGGAGTAAGGGCCGCCTGCGCCGCGGGTTCTTGCTGGACGGGTTCAGATGATGAGCGCCTCCGTCTCGCGGCGCCTTTCTCCCGTGGCTTCGTCGCAGAAGCTCGGCGCAGCCCCGCTGCGCCTTTGCTTGCGCTCCTCGTCACAGGAAAACCGTTCGCGAGCTATGATGCTTTCACGACTTTAAAAGGAAAGAATACAACGAAGCCATCCCGAAAAACCCATCCGGGATGGCTTGTGTTTGTCAAAACCGGTTTGGCGCTATCTTTGCCGTGCTCTTTCCTTCACCGGCGATTCCCGCGCCGTCAACGGGCTGCTGGTTTGGCCGGGTAAACCCGGCCGACCGTGCGGCACGAAGGCTGCAGGCACGGCGGGCTGATGGCCGTTACGTCGTCTGAATTTTTGCCAGCCGCCCCAGAAAATCCTCATAGATGCCCGGGTCGCTGTCGGGGATGACGACGGCGCCGACGGTTTTTTCGTAGAAGGGAACCGGCCCGACGCCGCCGATGATGGCGTAGGCGTACCCTTCGGCACGCAAAGCTTGCAGGGCGCGAAGCAGCAGCGCCTTGCCAATCCCCTTGCCGCGGTATTCGGGATCAACCGCGGTCGGCCCGAAGAAATCCGGGGCGGTCGCGTCGTAGCAGGCATAGCCGACGATCTTCGCGCCCAGCGTCGCGAGGTAGGCGCTGATCGGGGTATGGCTGAAACACACGTCGCACTCGCCGGCGGCGCTCAGCGAGGACAACTCCTGCACGCGGGGCAGCACGCGCAGCTTGTCCGGGGCCATCGCCCGCCGGATGTGGATGCCCTCGCGCGCGAGGGTCGTTTCGATGGGGTCGTCTTTGGGCAGGCGCAGGAGGTTTACCAGCATATCAGGCATGAAGATCACTTTCCTTTCCAATCATCCGATACGCCATGCGGGCCGCGCCGGAGGCGGCGTCCGCAAGAGGTTCAAAGCCCAGCAGGGCCGGGTAACGGGCTGTAAGGGCCGCCTCCACCGCGCGCCGCACCGGCCGGAGCCCGGTCAGAACGCCGCCGGTCAGCGCTACGCGTTCCGTGGCAACGCCCAGTCGGTCGATAACGGTTACGGCCAGGAGCGTGAGTTCCCGCGCGGCTTTGGCGACGATGGCATCCGCCGCCCAGTCGCCGGCGGCGTCCGCCAGCAGCGGCGCCAGTGCCGCGATGGTTGCCTTTTCAAAACCGGGGTCGTACAGGTTGCGCATGATGTCTGAGAGATCGGCCCAGCCGGGCGTCCGGGCCAGCAGCCCGTCCAGCTTCGTGGGAGGCGTACGGCCGTCTCGCGCGCGCAGCGCGGCGCTTACGATATCCCGCCCGATGGCGTAGCCGCTGCCTTCGTCGTCCACCAGATAGCCGTAGCCGCCGCAGCGTGCGGTTTCCCCGGCGCGGTTGCGCCCGTGGCAGATGGAGCCGGTGCCGGCGATCAGCACCGCGCCCGTATCGCCTACCGCGCCTTCAAAGGCCGCCTCCTGATCGCCCACCAGCCGCAGCGCGTTGTGATAGCCGTTTTCCGCGAGCACGCGGCCAACCAGCGCGCCCGCTTCCCTGTGGCTGATTCCGGCCAGCGAGACCACCAGCGCTTCGCAGGCTCCGAAGCGGCGGACAAACGCCAGCGCGTCGCGGATTGTCGCGCATACCTCGCCGGGAGGAGCGCCGTTGGGGTTGAGCGGCCCGAAGCGGGCCGAGCCCAAGAGATGGCCGCCCTCATCCAGACACACCACGCCGGTTTTAGTGCCGCCGCCGTCCCAGCCGGATACCACCGCGCCCATACGTTACCCCCTCAGCCGAACCGGCAGGACGCCGGTCGGCGTCAGGTTTCCGGCCAGCACATCCGCCAGCGCGGCAAACGTGCGCGCGTCATAATCATACGCGGCCAGCGCGTAAACCTGCGCGGGAAGCTCCGCCAGGTCGTAGGGGTTACGCAGCGCCACGGCGCAAACGGGAAGGTCCAGCCTCGCCGCCGCGCTGACCAGCGCCAGCTGGCCGGGGCGCAACCGGCCGTTGTAGGCGCCAACGACCAGGGACGTATGCCCGGCCGCCTGAGAAAGCACCCGGGCGATCTCGTCCCCCTCGGGGTTCTGGGACGTTACAATCGCGTCGCCTCCCAAACGGGCGCGCATCTCTTGCGGAAAACTGAAGGATGTATCCTCGGGGCTGGATGCCATTGTCGGGCGGAAACGGTAGCAACCAAGGAACAGGGGCCGTTCGCCCAGCGCGAACGGGGCTTGCTGTACGGCGGTGATTGCGCCGCGGGTCATCGTCTGGCTGCAGACGCGGTGTTCGGCGCTGCCGACGGTATCCAGCGACGGGGCATCCCGGCGCAAACCGGCCTTGAAGCGCAGCAGCTTCTCCGTGGAGGCGGCAAACTCGGCCGCGTCCACGTCTCCGGCGTCCAGCGCCGAGCGAAGCGCCTCGATCAACTGCGACGCCAGCGCCGGGCTGTGCGAAACGAACACAAGATCCACCCCCGCGCGGATCGCGGCAACCCCGCCCTGAACGGTGCCGAAGAACCGCTCGATCGCGCCCATCATCATGCAGTCGGAAACGACCAACCCCTGAAAGCCCATGCGCGTTTTCAGCAGATCGGTCATGATCCGGCGGGAAAGCGTCGCGGGAACACCGTCCGGCTCCAGCGCGGGGAACAGGATGTGCGTGGTCATCACGGCGGGTACGCCGGCGTCGATGGCCGCCTGAAAGGGCAGCAGCTCACAGGCCAGCAGCTCTTCCAGCGATTTCTCCACGCGCGGCAGGCCGAGGTGGGAGTCCACCGCCGTGTCCCCATGGCCCGGGAAATGCTTGAGCGAAGCCAGCACACCGCCCTCCCGTAATCCCTGCGTCATTTGAATGCCATACCGGGCTACCGACGCGGGATCGTCGCCGTAACTGCGCACGCCGATCACGGGGTTGTTGGGATTGTTGTTGACGTCCATCACCGGCGCGAGGTTGAAGTTGACGCCCATGGCGCGAAGCTCCTCCCCGGTGATCCGTCCGGCGACGCGCGCGTTTTCGGGGTTTCCGGTCGCCGCGACCGCCATCGCGCTGGGGAAAATCGTCGCGTCCTCTTTCAGCCGGGAAACGGCCCCGCCCTCCTGATCAATGGTGATGAAGGGGGGATAACCGGTTTCCCGCTCAACCAGCGCGGTGATTTCGCCGCAGAGGCGCTTGAGCTGCGCTTTGTCCACCACGTTGTACTCAAACAGCACGATATTGCCGATTTTGTACCGGCGCACATGCTCCATCAGTTCTTCGGTCATTTCCGGACCCTGAAACCCCGTTACCAGATGCTGGCCCAGCGCTACGGTCAAGTCCATGCTTCAGTCTCCTTCGTACAGTCGGTAGGGTTTGGAGCGGGCGAGGAACGCCTCGCAATCCGTCGCGGCACCCGCCAGATAGGCGGCGCCGGTCTGCCCTTCACGCAGCCGGTGGTTGCCGCTGAGCAGGTCGATCGTCGGCAGGTTCGATTCCCCGCCGGGGGGCAGAAAGGCAAACGCCTCGGGCCAGAGCTCGCGGACCGCGTCCAGCAGCGCCAGACCGACCGTGACGGGCCGGCAGACGTGCGCGTCGGTGAGGATAATGCGCACGCCCTCGCAGGCAACTCCCGCGTGCTTGCCGGCCGAGGGGGTGAAGGCGGCGGGCAGGAACCCGACGCCCGGCAAAGCAAGCGAGGTAAGCCGATGGGCAAGCGTGTCGGCGTCGGCATAGGGCGCGCCGAGCAGCAGAAACGGGGCTGCCGTGCCGCGCCCCTCGGACAGGTTGGTGCCCTCCGCAAGGCAGGTGCCCGGGTAGAGCAGCGCGTTCTCAAAATGCTGCAACGCGGGGCTGGGCGGCACCCAGGGCAGGCCGGTCTGCGGATGGAGCCAGCCCCTGCGCCAGCCGACCGCTTCCACCACGGTCAGCTCGCAGCCGAAACGCTCCTGGGCGTTGGCCATCAGCGCGAACTCGCCGGGGGTCAGCGCGTAGCGGATGGGCAAAGGGTACGCGCCCACAAAGCTGCGGCAATCGGGCCTAAGGGACGCGCCTTCCGCTACGCAGCCGCCCAGCGGGTTGATACGGTCCAGAACGACCAGCGGCGTGTGAAAGCGGGCGCAGTCCTCCACGGTGTTCAGCAGCGTGGACAGGTACGTGAAAAACCGCGCGCCCACGTCCCCGATATCATAGACCATCACATCCACGTCATGGAACATATTCTCCGAAAACCTGCGGGATTCCTTGCGGTACAAACTGTATACCAGCAGCCCCGTGCGCGGGTCGGAGGCGGCCGCCACATCCTCGCCGGCGGCCGCCGCGCCGCGAAGCCCGTGCTCCGGGGCGAACAGCGCCGTGATGCGCACGCCCTCCGCAAGCATGCAGTCGACGCTGCGCCGCAGGGTGGCGTCATAGCCGGATGCAGCGGTGACCAGCCCGACCTGTTTGCCACGCAGCAGCTTTTTCCAGACTTCCGGCCGGTCAATTCCGTTTTGAACCAACTGAAACTCCTCCTTGACAAAGCATCGGACGGGGTGCAAAATGAAAACGGAAAGTTACTTTCGAAAAGAGATGTAAGAGATGAAACAATTAGCGGAAATCTCCGGAAAAGAGGAAAAGCTGGTCATCGGCCTGATGAGCGGCACTTCCGCGGACGGCATGGACGCCGCGCTGGTGAGCATCCACGGGCACGCGCTGGGCACGCGGGTCAGGCAGCTCGGCTTTGTCAGCGTGCCCTACCGGCCGGAAGTTCGGTCGCGTTTGCTGGCGCTGGCCGGCGGTGACGCCGGGGGCAGCCGCGAACTGTGCCTGATGAGCTTTCTGCTGGGGCGGCTGTCCGTGGACGCGTGTCACGCGGTTTGCGCGCAGGCGGGCGTGCAGCCGGAGGCGATCGATCTGATCGGCAGCCACGGGCATACGCTTTGGCACATCCCGCGGCCCGAAATCTACCTGGGCTGTTCCCTGACGGCGACCTTCCAGACGGGCGAGGCGTCCGTGCTCAACGAAGCGTTTGGATGCCCGGTGGTCAGCGATTTCCGCGTGCGGGATGTCGCGGCCGGTGGGCAGGGCGCGCCGCTGGTACCGTATACCGAATACCTTCTCTACCGCAGCGATCAGCATACCATCGCCCTGCAAAACATCGGCGGCATCGGCAACATCACGGTGCTGCCCAAGGGCGGTTCCATGGCCGATACCTTCGCCTTTGACACCGGACCGGGCAACATGGTCATGGATGCCATTATTACGCGGCTGACCAACGGCGCGCAAACCTACGATGCCGGCGGCGCGCTGGCGGAAACCGGCCATGCGCACGAGGGGTTGCTCAGCTGGATGCTCAGCGACGACTACCTTGCGCTGGAACCGCCGAAAACCACGGGGCGGGAGCGGTATGGTACCGCGTATGTGGACCGCTTCTGGGCGGAAGCCGATCGGCTGGGCGTGTCGGCGGTGGACCGGCTGACCACCGCGACGCGCTTCACCGCGGAGTGCATCGCGCAGGGGGTGCGCTGCTTCTGCCGGCCGCGGCCGGAATGGCTGATCGTGGGCGGCGGCGGCAGCCGAAACCTGTCGCTTCTGCGGTTCCTGAGAGCGGCGCTCCCGGAAACCCGCGTGATGACCAACGAGGATCTGGGCTATGACAGCGATGCCAAGGAAGCCGTCGCTTTCGCGATTCTGGCCAACGAATGCGTGCACGGCGTGTGCAACAATGCGCCGCGCGCCACGGGCGCCGCGCACCCGGCGGTGCTGGGGAAGGTCAGCCTGTGATCAAAGCCCCCGAATACAGCGCCGCGCGGTCGTTCAGCGGCATTTGAGGAGGTACTATGACCAACATTGAGATCCGCACACGGGATATTCTGGAAAGCCTCACCCCTGTGGAGCGGAAGGTGGCCTCGTTTTTCCTGTCGGATGTGAACAGCGTGTTCCATATGCCCATCGCGCGCCTGGCGGAAGTATCCGGCGCCAGCCAGGTGGCGTGGGTTCGCTTCAGCAAGTCGCTGGGCTTTTACGGACTCAAGGACCTGAAAAAGGAGCTATTCTCCGAGCTCAACCGCGCGGCGGACGCGCCGCAGGGCGGCGAGGAGCCCCTGTACGCGGATATTTCCGGGAACAACACCGTGGGCCAGATGGCCGAAACCGTCTGCGCCGGGAGCATCCAGGCCATTGAGGAAACCCTGCGGATGGCGGACAGCCATGTGATGGAACGCGTGGCGGAAAAGCTGCTCCGCGCCGATTCCATCAAACTGTTCGGCGTAGGGGCGTCGGCGCTGGCGGCGGAAGATTTTTACAACAAGCTCCTGCGCATCGGCAAGAACGTGGTATTCTGCCGGGATAACCACATCCAGCTGACTTATGCCGCCAATCTCACCGCCAAAGACGTGGGGGTGTTCTTTTCCTATTCCGGCAGCACGCGCGAGGTGGTGGAAACGCTGGGCATCGCCAAGGCGCGCGGCGCGACCATTGTAACGGTGACCAAATTCGGCAAGCTCCCGATGGTGCAGAAGAGCGATTTCGCACTGTTCACCGCGTCCCCGGAGGTATACCGCCGCAGCGGAGCCATGAGCAGCCGCATCGCGCAGCTGGTGGTGGTGGATATGCTCTACACCATCATGGCCAATATGGATTACCACCGCGTGAAGCCGATGCTTGAAAACAGCTACAACAGCTGCAACCCGCACCGCCTCATTCAGGGATAGCGCAGTTTTTCACCGTTTGGGAGATATGCCCGCCGGCGGCGTCCAGCGCTTCGCCGGCTTGTTTGGCGTCCAAGCCGCACAGCAGCATCACGATGGCAATTTTGCAGGAGAAGCCGCACTGCGCAAGCGTCTGGCGCGCGGTGGCGTCGTCCGTGCCGGTGGTCCGCATCACGATGGACACGGCGCGCTCGCACAGTTTTTCGTTTGTCGCTTTCACATCCACCATCAGGTTGCCGTACACTTTGCCGCGCTTGATCATCACGCCGGTGGACAGCATGTTGAGCACCATTTTCTGCGCCGTGCCGCTTTTCAGCCGCGTGGAGCCGGTGATCACTTCCGGGCCGGGCAGCGGTGTAATGGCTACGTCCGCGTGGCGCGAAAGCTCGGAGTTGGCGCTGCAGGTAAGCGCGATGGCGGGCGCGCCCAGGGAGCGCGCGTAATCGATGGCGCCCAACACATAGGGCGTGCGCCCGCTGGCAGCGATCCCCACCAGCGCGTCGTCGGCGCAGAAGCCGATTTTTTCCAAGTCTACGCGGCCCTGGCCGTAATCGTCCTCCGCGCCTTCGATGGCGCGCGTAAAGGCCGCCTCTCCGCCGGCGATCAACCCCACGACCAGCCCCGGGTCCGTCCCGAAGGTGGGCGGGCATTCCGCGGCGTCCAGCACGCCCAGACGCCCGGAGGTGCCGCAGCCGCAATACACAAGCCGCCCGCCCTTGTCCATCTGCTCCACGATGCGTTCGATGGCCACGGCGACCGAGGGAAGCACACGCTCCACCGCGTCGGCCACCAGATGATCCTCATCGTTGATCATGCGCAGCATATCCAGCGTTGGCACACGGTCGATTTCCAGCGTGTGGGGGTTGACCTGTTCGGTATCAATCTGGTTCAGTTTGATCATAACGTACTCCTTGCTTAACCTTTGACGGAGCCGACGGTCAAGCCCTTCACGAAGTATTTCTGCAGGAAGGGATACAGAATGATGATCGGGAGCGTCGAGGTGATGATGACCGCGGATTTGATGGAGATCGCGATGGTCGACTTGTCGCCGAAGCCCGCCGCGTCGCCGACCATGGAGGTTCCGTTGACGATGTTGCGCAGGAACAGCATCACCGGGAACTGGCTGGTGTTGAGGTAGATGAGGCCGTTAAACCAGTCGTTCCAGAAAAACACGGCCGTGTACAGGGCGACCGTCGCCAGGCCCGCGGTGGAAAGGGGCAGCACGATGCGGGTGAGGATGCCGATGTAGTTGAGCCCGTCGATCAGGGCCGCTTCCTCGATTTCACCGGGCAGCGACCGGAAGAAGTTGACCAGGATGATCAGGTTGAACTGGTTGATGGCAAAGGGAATGAGCATCGCCCATACCCGGCCGGTCAGGCCCAGGTTGGAGATCAGCAGGTAGTTGGGAATCAGCCCGCCGGAAAAGAACATGGAGAATACCACCAGCTTCATGAAGAACTTTTGCCCGCGCAAGAAGCTCTTGGAAAGCGGATAGGCGAACAGCGTGGTCAGCGTAAGCGAGATGGCTGTGCCGGCGACGGTGTAAAACAGCGTGTTGCCGTACGCGCGGAAGAAGTTGGGGTAGGTGACGATCTGCTCATAGCTGCCCAGGTTGAAACCCACCGGCCAGAAACTGACCCGGCCGTTGACGATCGATTTCGCATCCGACAGGGATAGCGCCAGCATATAGATGAAAGGCACGAGGCATGCCAGCAGAGTGAAGATCATCACAAGGTAAATCAGGGCATCCAGGAGCAGGTTGCCCGCGCCCGGCCGGCGGCGACTGACGGTTGTGGTCATGCGCATGCGCCTCCTTCTCAGTAAATGCTTTCGCCGGTTGTTTTGCGGCTGAAAAAGTTGCTGCCGGCCACCAGAACCACGCCGATGACGCCGCTGAACAGGCCGATGGCCGTCGCGTAGGAATAGTTCTGGTTGGCGAGGCCCGTGCGGTACACCAGCGTGTCGATGATATCGCTGACGCCGGAGTTGGAAGGCGTGTACATCAGCAGTACTTTTTCAAACCCAAGCGACAGAAGCCTTCCGACGTTCAGGATAAACATCACCATAATGGTGGGCAGGATGGAAGGGATGGTCACGTAGCGTATCTGTTGCAGGCGCGTGGCGCCGTCGATGGTGGCCGCCTCAAACAGATCGTTGGAGATGCCGGTGATCGCAGCAAGATAGATAATAGCCGTCCAGCCGGTATACTGCCACGTGTCGGTCAGCACGTATAAAAGCCGGAAATACTGCGGCTCGTTCATGAAATAGATGGGGGGAAGGTTAAAAACATCCTGCAAAAAGCGGTTGAGGAGGCCGCTGGATGGACTGAGCAATTCGCTGATGATGGCGATCACCACAACTGTGGAGATGAAGCGCGGCATGTAGGAAACCGTCTGAACCAGCTTCTTGAAACGGATCGCCTTGAGCTCGTTGAGCATAATGGCAAATACGATGGGGATGGGGAAGTTGACTGCGAGGTTGAGCAGCGAAAGCGTGAGCGTATTTCGAAAGGCGCTCCAAAAGGACGCGTCGCTCATGAATTTCTGGAAATATCGAAAGCCGACCCAGTCGGTGCCGTACGGGCCCATGGCGGGCCGGTAGCGGCGAAACGCGAGGATGTTGCCAAACATCGGCACATATTTGAATAGGATGAAATAGACCACAGGAACCAGCAGCATGGCGTACAGCTGCCAATACCGGCGCAGGTGGCGCCCAAGGGGTTGACGGCTATCGATGGCAGGCGCGGTCTTCCGGGCTGTCATCAGGCAGGCCTCCTTCTGGAAAAGGAAGGCCGCACAGCGGTTTCCCGCGGTGCGGCCGCCTTTTGGGTCGCGCAGGTCCGCGTGGGGCCGTGCGCTTTACTTGGACATGTTATCGTTGTACAGCGCGCAGAACTCCTCGATGCCCTTGGACTTCATCTCCGCGACGTAGGTATCCCAATCGGCGTCGATGGACTTTTTGCCGGTCAGGAAGGCGTCGTTCCAGGTCTCCCAGGCGTCGTAGAGCGGCGTCTGCAGCAGGCCCGCGTCCTCGGCGGTCAGGTCGTCAAACTTCGGAGAAGGCGGAATGGGCTGGATCACATCGTCCATCTCGCGCACGGCGGCGTTGATGGCGGCGTAATTCGCGTCATACTTGGTCATCTCGCGGGCGTTGTACCACACCATCTGCGTCACGTCGGAGCCGCAGCCGTACTTGACCTGCAGGGTCTTGTAGACGCCGTCCGGGGAGTTGACGAGCTCGTCGGAGTAGCTGATCTGCCCGTCTTTTTCGGTGTAAGTGACGCCTTCGACGCCCAGGCACCAGATTTTCGCGGCTTCTTCGGAGAAGAAGGCGGCGTCGACGGTACGCACGACCTGCTCAAAGTCCGCTCGGTTGGCCGTGGCGATGGGGAACATAATGCCCGAGCCGGTGGAACTCTTGGGCTGATGATGCGCGCCCGCGGGGCCTTCCAGCGCCGGATACATGTTGAGCTTGAAGCCTTCGATTTCGGAGGCGGCGGTCACCCCGCCGATCTGATCGTAGTAGGCGTAGGTCGCCATGGAAGCGCCGGTGGCCAGCTTCTGGCTCCACATATCGCCGTCGATCGGATCCGCCATTTCCGGATCCAACAGACCCTCGGCGTACAGCTTGGCCAGGAATGTGACGTACGCCTTATACTGATCGCTGATGGCGCCGGGGAAATAGGTCTGAGTCGCGTAATCCCAGCTCAGGGTATTGGTGCCGGAGGCGCCGTTCTTGCCAAGGCTGATGCCCCAGGAAGGCATGGTCATGCGATAGAGCACGCGCGGGCCGGCCAGGATGGTCAGCGGGTAGCTGTCGGGATAATCCGCCTTGTAGGCCTTGAGGATCGCGTAGAGATCGTCGAAGGTCTTGGGGGCGCTCAGCCCTTTGGCGGTCAGGTAATCCTCGCGGAGGATCAGGCCGCCGTCATAGAAGGGGATGTCGGTCAGCGACGGCAGGTAGTAGCGCTTGCCGTCGCCCAGCGCCAGCGCGTTCACGGCGTCCGTAAGGCCGAACTCCTCCACGCGGGCGTTGAAGTTGGGCGTCCAGTCCGTGTAGTCGCTCACGGGCACCAGCGCGCCGTTGAGGGCCAGAGAGCCGTTTTCACCCTTGGTGGTCTGGTAGAGGATCACGTCCGGCGTGTTGGTGCCGGTGTTGAGCGCCAGAGATACCTTCGTGGCGTAATCCGCGATCGGGATCACCTCGAAGGTGAAATCGACGTTGAACTTCTCCTCGATCGCCTTCACAACCAGCCAGTCTTCCTGGAACGGGAGCGTCGCGTTGTCGGAGTAATACAGCGAGATCTTGATGGGCTCCGTGCCGGCGGCCGTTTCCGCGGTTGCGGCGAAGGAGGTGCAGGTCAGGATCATCGCTACGGTCAGTACGAGAGCGAGCAGCTTTTTCATGGATTCTCCTCCCTTATCAAGCGATTGCAACAGTTCCCGCGGCCAAACAAAATTTCATTTTGAGAAGCGAAGCACGAACTATTGTTTTACACACGGAGTGTAACTTTGTTTCATCGGCTTGTCAAGCGAATGTAGATGTTCTGCTATAAAATCCAATAGGAAGCTTGTAGATATAGCAAAGATGCACAAAATTCAACAGCCCGCGATGTGCTTTTCGTTGGAGTAGCGATCCGGCGAAATCGGACTTTCTGAAATAGTTTCATCTTTTGAAACTGTGCGGCACACCGTGCGATCTGCCGCCGGCCCATGAGCATACGAGGACAGAGGAGAGGAAAGAATGGCGCACACCGGTAGGATTGCCGTTCTGCCCACCCGGGGCATATCGGAAAGGAACAGATAAGTCAAGCAGCAGCCAGCCTTTGCAAGCCTGCGCCCTGCGGCGTTTACCGTTCCGACAGAACGCGCGGCCGTTTCGCCTTTCAGCCGATGCGTGGCCGCGGCCGGAGCCCTGCCGCGCCTGCCGCGCTCCCGGGGATGCCTCGACAAACCCTTTCAGGGAAGCGTTTGGAGCGTTGCAGGGGCGGATGACGCCGAAATCCCGAACGAAATTCAAAATCCTCTTGCGTGGGCTTGGGAACCGTAGTATAATCATCGCCTGTGGAGGGTGACAAAGTCGTTACAGCAGCGTGTCCGAACACACGAGCGCGCCCGCGAAAGCAATCCGCTCGCTTCTATTATTATGCGCCGACGAACCCGCGGCCCGGCCAACGGCCCGCGGGGGCGGCCGCCGCGGAAACGACCTTGTTCCAAACCCGGCCCTGCGGCAACAACCCGAACGCCGGGAGGCGAAACGACGCGCCGGACCCTTCCGCAACGAAACCCCCGCCCCCTGAAAACCGCCGCCTCGGCGGTGCACGTTCATCTCTGCGACCCCGGAAAGCTTGATCTGTGGGAAGCGAAACCGAGAAGGGAGATCTATCCATGAAACTGGTCAAATGCCCACGTTGCGAGCTGAATTACATTCAGGAAGGGGAAAAATACTGCAAGGTCTGCTACCGCGAGCTCAAGTGCGAACAGGCGCAGGAAGAGATGGAGCTTTGCTCCATCTGCAACGCGGCGCCCGCGCTGCCGGGGAAAGACGTCTGCCTGAGCTGCCTTAAGGAAATGCAGCAAAACCCGAGCGATGACGACGCCAACGAGGATCACGAAGCGGTGGACGAAAGCACCATCGGCCTGAATTCTGTGAGCACCATGGATGAGATCATCCCGCAGGTGCATGAGGATATTCCCGAACACGAGTACGGGGAAATTGAAAACGAACTGTCGCTGGAAAGCGTGATCGAGGACGAGCAGAAGGACGAGGACGAGGACGACGACCACGATAAGGATTAAGCCCTACGGAAGCGAGGCACAGGATGGCGATACTGGCGATCGGGGATCTGCACCTCTCCGGCAGCGGCGAAAAGCCCATGAACGTCTTCGGGCCGCAGTGGGAGCGTCATTTCGATACCATCCGGGAGTGCTGGAAGGCCGCCGTTAAACCGTCGGATATCGTGCTCATTCCCGGCGATCTCAGCTGGGCGATGCAGTTTGAGCAGGCCAAGCCGGACCTGCTAAGCATCGCCGAACTGCCCGGCACGAAAATCCTGCTTCGCGGCAACCACGACTACTGGTGGAGCTCAATATCCCGCCTGCGCGCCTTTTTGCCGGAAGGAACGCTTGCCCTGCAAAACGACGCTGTTTCATTGGGCGGGTTTGCCATCTGCGGCACGCGCGGCTGGACGTTCCCCGCCGACCAGAACGGCCTGGACGAGCAGGAGCTCAAGATTTACCGCCGGGAACTGATCCGGCTGGAAATGGCGCTGGAAAACGCGCGCCGGTTTGATTTGCCCATCATCGCGATGCTGCATTTTCCGCCGCTGCTGACGGACTACCGGGATACGGAGTTTACCGCGCTGCTGGAACGCTACGGCGTGCAGCTTTGCGTGTACGGACACCTGCACGCCTCCGGCATCCGGTACGGGTTTGACGGGCTGCACCGCGGCGTGACGTACCGCCTGGTATCCTGCGATGCGATCCGCTTCTCGCCCGTTGTGGTGTGGGAGCAGGACGCGCCCTCGCCGGTACGCCCCGGGGATACGCAAGCGGGCCCCCAAACCGAGTAAGCCGGAGTTGCGCCGGCCGATCAACGTATCGGCGGCGCAACTCCGGCTTATGCTATGCCGCCGGTCGACGGTTTTCGGAAGAAATGCGGATTGCGGATCATCCTGCCGCGCGGGCGCAAACAGAATACGGAGCCAGAGCCTCCCGCCGGTCGGCCGGAGGCTTTTTGCGTGCCTGAACGTGTCGGAGCCGCCCGCGCCGCTCCGAGGAAGCCGCCGTGTCGCTTTATCCCTGATCGCCTCGAGCCCGGCTGATGAAAAACCTGAAGCACACCCGGCTGAATCCATCTGCCGGACGGACGCATGCTGGGCGGTCTGAAACGCAGAACGCATGTTCGAAAACAATCAATTTCATAAAAATGTAAGAAAATGAAATCATAACGTAACACATGACGCCTCCATGAAACGGCCTCCTTGAACGGAGGCTTTTTACTGCCGAAACGCATGGACCGCGCTGCGCAAATGCCGATCAAGAAAGATTTTTCGTAAATTGGCGACGCGAAAACGGGGCTCGCGAACAATGGAATATATTGGCGAAGACGTGCCGAAACCCTTTGAAATCAAGGGCTGGAGAATAAACGTTTGCGTTGACGGAACGTAAGAAGTGGGCGATAATGGGGGCACAGCCCTAATTTGGATTGAAAAGTGGCGATCAGGGAGGTGGCGGCTGTGGACGATCAG
>JAAYUF010000040.1 GCA_012517815.1 Clostridiales bacterium | reverse complement strand
GCGGTGACGGTCGGGGCAGCGGTGGGGGCGGGCGTCGCGCTGGTGCACCCGGCCAGCACGGTCAGGGTCAGGGCCATCAGGGCGACGATCAACAACCGTTTGGTCCACTGATTCATGGAAAGTCCTCCGTTCTCCCCGCCGGAACGGGGCGGTCGTGGGGGGAAGCCCGCGCGGCGGGCGGCGCAACAGTTCATACCATAGTATACACGATTGTGCGCGCCGTGTAACGTCCCTTGGGATAATTTCGCGCGCGCCGCCGCCCGGCCGGCCCGGGACGCGGCGGCCCGGCTGGTGTGCTGGTATGTTGACGCACTTGTATGGCAATGCTACAATAGGCGTACTGGGATGCACCCGCCAAACCGACTACGCGGCGGGGTTCGGCCGGCGAAGCGCACAGCCGGACCCGGTTGGGGTAAGAGAGGCCCGCCATGACAATCACAGAACGGTACGCGCGCGAAACCGCGCGGGATTATGCCATGCGCATGCTCAAGCGCAATATTGCCACGCTGGAACTGGCGCCCGGCGCCATGCTCAGCGAAAATGAGCTTTCCGCAGAGCTGGGGCTCAGCCGTACGCCCATCCGCGAATCGCTGATCGAGCTGAGCAAGATTCGCATGGTGGAGATTCTGCCCCAGCGCGGCAGCCGCATCGCGCGGATCGACTGCAATCTGGTGGAGGAAAGCCGCTTCCTGCGGCTGGTGCTGGAGAAGGCGATCGCCGAGCTGGCCTGCGAAAAAGCGGGCACGCTGGATTTCTCGGTGGCGGAAGCCAACGTGAAATTGCAGCGCTTCTATCTGGAAAACCAGCTGTCCGAAAAGCTCATGGAGCTGGACGATGATTTCCACCGCGAGTTTTTCCGCCTGACCAGCCGGATGCAGACCTACAACCTGATGGAAAGCATGGCCCTGCACTTTGACCGGGTGCGCAGCCTGACGCTTTCCGCGGCCAAGGACATCAAAATTGTGGCCGATCACGAGGCGATCCTGAAGGCCGTGCGCGCGGGCGACGCGCCGGAGGCGACGGCACTGGTGGAACGGCACCTGAGCCGCTACAAGATCGACGAGCGGGTGATCCGGGAGAAGTTCGCGCGGTATTTTGCGCCCGGCGACCGGCCGGCCAGGACGGAGTAGCGCCGGCGCGGGACGGGGAAGGGGATGTGTCGGATGCGCTACGCCTTGCTGTTTCGCGGGCTTAACGTGGGGGCCGCCCACCGCGTGGCGACGGCCGATCTGAAATCACTGCTGGACTCGCTGGGCTTTGGCGGGGCGCAGATTTACCTGCAAAGCGGCAACGCCGTGCTGGAAAGCGACTTGGCGGAGGCCGAGCTTTGCGGGCGCGTGCGGGAGGCGTTTCTTGCGCGCTTCGGGTTTATGAGCGACGTGACCGCCCGCAGCGCCCGGCAGATGGAAGCGGTGGCCGAAGGGCTGCCGTTTTCCGCGGAGGCGCTGGCCGCCGCCGAGGCGGCCGACCCGCAGGCGGAGCATCTGTACGTGTACTTTCTGGACGCGCCGCCCCCGGCCGGCATAACGGAAACGCTGCTCCGGGGCGGCGAACCCGGCGACGCCGTGGCGACCGGCGAGCGGGAACTGTACCTGCTGTGCCGGCGCAGCGTCCGCCTGAGCAAGACCGCGATCGGGATCGGCCGGGCCTTTCCGCGGGCGACGGCGCGCAACTGGAAAACGGTGGACCGTTTGCGCCGGATGCTTCACGCGGGCTGAGCGGATGGCGGGCCCAACCCGGCGCGGGCCGGAGAAACAGACGGGAGGCGGCGCAGGCATGCGATTTCATGAATGGGGGACGCCCGAGCGGCCGACGGTCGTGCTGCTGCACGGCGCGGGGCTTTCCTGGTGGGCCTGGCGGGATGTGGCGGCGCTGCTGGAAGCGGAGTACCGGATCGTGCTGCCGGTGATCGACGGGTACGGCGAGGAGGGCGAGCGGACGTTTCGCTCCATAGAGGACTCGGCGCAAATCCTGATCGAGGAAATCGACCGCGCGTACGGCGGCCGGGTGTTCGCGCTGGGCGGGCTGTCCCTGGGCGCGCAGATCGCGGCGGAAGCCCTGAGCCGGAGGCCCGGCCTGGCGGAATTTGCCGTGCTGGAGAGCGCGCTGGTCTGCCCGTCGCGCCTGACGCAGGCGCTGGCGGCGCCGGTGACGCGCCTGAGCTTCGGGCTGATCCGCCGGCGCTGGTTTGCCCGGCTGCAGGCGCGGGCGCTGATGGTGCCCGAAGCGCTGTTTGAAGCCTACTACGCGGACAGCCTCCGGCTTTCGGAACCCTCGCTGATCCACACCCTGCGCAGTAACGCCGCCTACACGATCAAGCCGGGGCTGGCGGATTGCGGGGCACGCGCGCTGATCCTGGCCGGCGGCCGCGAGGCGGCGGCGATGCGCCGTTCCGTGCGCCTGCTGCACGGGGCGATCCCCGGAAGCGGGCTTTGCATCCTGCCGGGGCTGCGCCACGGGGAGCTGAGCCTGCGCAACCCGGAGCGCTATGCGCTACGTCTGCGGGCCTGGTTCGCGGGCGACCGCGACGCGGCGTGCAATCCGATTTTACATCCGTAACGCTTTCCTCTCGCGGCGCGTTTCTCCCGTGACTTCGTTGCGAAAGCCCGACGCAGCCCGCTACGCCTTCGCCCCCGCGCCTCGCCCAAAAAAACCGCCCGCGCGCTTCGACGCATTCGGGCAGGAAACCGTATGACGCATGCTGGAATGGAAACCGTATGAAACGGGAACCGGAAACGATCGGCATACCATTCGGAGCGGCCGCCCATCGGCGGCCGCTCCGGCTGTCCAAGAACCCATGCCATAAGCCGTGCCGCTCGCCACACCGCCCTTCGGGCGGTTCGCTCGCTTTGGTAAAATCCATCGGCATAAGGCTTTGGGGCTCCGACCCAAACTCCGCAAGGGTTTCACCCTGAACCCCATTCCGCTGCGGCGGGGTTTTTCGGCGGCCGCTCCGGCTGTTCAAGAACCCATGCCATAAGCCGTGCCGCTCGCCACATCGCCCTTCGGGCGGTTCGCTCGCTTTGG